>DATJYW010000425.1:0-6199 GCA_035499435.1 Candidatus Acidiferrales bacterium
GATCACCTTGACCGTGCCGGTGTTGTTCGCGCTGTCGGCCGCCCGCACGATCAGCAGGTGCTCGCCGGGCGTAAGGTTCGACAGGTCCAGCAGGAATTTCTCACGTGGCGAATCGATCACTCCGTCGGCAGCCTCCATGGGCACCCAAGGATTGGCATCCAGCGAGTACTCGCACCTCCGCAGCGCGCTTGCGGCATCGGCGGCCTCCAGTTCCACGTGCGCGTTCTCGCCGTTGCGCCGCACAAGGCCCACGGTGAGCACCGGCGGCGTGTTGTCGATCATCACCGGCGAGCTGACCAGCGTGGCCTCGCGCGCGTAGGCCGGCGGGTTTGCCTCGCGGTCGCTCGCCACCACGCGGAAGAAATACTTGCCGTCGGCGAGCACGTCGGCGTCGAAGGTCAGAGTGCTGTCGTGCAGGTTGGCGCGCAAGAGCTTCCACTGCGATTCGTCTTCCCCGCGGAAATAGACGCTGTACACCAGCCGGTCGCCGTCGGGATCCTCCGCAAGCCATGTCAGCGTGATCTGCTGCGCGGCCGCTCGAGGCAATGTCTGAGTCGCGGTTCCGGCCGACGTCGAGGACGTATCGGTGTCGGTCACCGTCACCGTGTATGCCGAACCGGTCGGCGCGCTCTTCACTCCCGCGGTCACCGCGGCCGCCTGCGCAATCACATTGATCGACTTCACCACCGGCGGCGTATTCTGCGGCAGATAGGCCAGCGTCACGCTGTGCACCGCCGGCGTGATGCCGTTGGCGCCGGTCATTTCGAGCTTCCACTGGATGTAGCGCGAATTCGGACTGGTGATGCGGCTCGACGACGCATCCTTGAGCGGATCCGACCATTCGCTCCAGGTGCGGTCCGGCTTGGCGGAGTTGCCCGAGCGTGTCCGCAACTGGATCGTCGCGCCAGAGGGCAGGTCCGCGCGCCAGCTCAGGCTGCCCCACCGCGACGCCGTTCCGGAATCGTGCACTGGCGCCTCGTAGGAACCCGTCGCGCCCGGCGTCTCACCCAGCCGGTAAATGCGCCCGAGGTTTCCGGTTGCCGCCAGCACCGAGTGGTCGCTGGGCAGCAGCCGCACCGTCTCAGCGTCGTTGGTCTGTATGACCAGGGTCACCCGGCGGTCGGGCGAGAGCCCGTAAATGCGCCCGCTTTCATCGGTCGAAAACAGGATCTGCTTTTCGAGCGCCAGCAGGTCGTACACGTTCTCGTCCTTCGAACTCCACAGCGTCTCCACCGTGTTGTCGGGGTTGATGCGGTACACGGCGCTCTTGTCGACGCCCGTGGCCTCCGTGAACGGGGTGAGCTGCGACGTGACCTGCGGCGTAACCACCGTGGTCTGCGGCGCCTGCTGCTGGGGCCTGGTCGGATCCGGCGGCTTGACCTCCGCCGCGTTGGCTTCCACCGTGATGCTCGTCACCGTCGAAGTCACCGACGTCCCGCCGGCGCCCGCGCCCTGCGCAGCCTGGTTCGCGCTTTGGGCCCGCTTGGCGATGCTGCCGCCCAGCGCCGCCGCGTAGACAGTGCCGTCGGGCATCGGAACAATCGCGCGGATTTCCGGCAGGTTCGCGTCGTACAACACGAATGCCTTGTCCTTGGCGCTGATGCGATATAGGATGCCGTTCGGCTCCGTCCCGGCCAGGAGCCGTTTCTGGTTGTCCACCGCGAGCCCGGTCACGTGCGATTGCCCGGTGTCGTACCACAGCTCGCCGTGACCCGGGGAGTCCACCCGGAAAATCTTGCCGGTATCGCCTGTGCCGACATAGAGCACGCCGTCGGCACTGCCGGCCAGCGACCAGATGTACCGCGAGTGCGGATTGAAATACTCCGCCGCCTTGCCGTTTTCGATCCGGTACACCTTGCCGTCGGGCGACGTGCCCGCGTACACTACGCCAGAAGTATCCACCGTGATCGCGAAGATCTCCGGCTGCTCCGCCGTCCAGTAAAGGCTGCTCTTGCCGGTCTTATCGATCCGGTAAATCCGCCCGCGATGGCCGGTGGCGGCGTACAGCGTACCATCGGAGGCCTGCGCCACCGCCCAGATCACCGGCTGATCGCTGGAGAACACCGTGTCGATTTTCGGAGCCAGCGTGAGCCGGCCCTCCCTGCTCAGCGAGATCCCGGCGAACTTGCCTTTGACAAAGTCGGCGTAGGAGGTCATCTCCCATGTGGCTGTGCCGCTGGCAGAGAGCGCTGGAAGCAGCAGGAGCCAGAGCACCGAGGTGAGACCGGCTCCCGACCTGCCCCGCATCAAGAATTGGCCCAAACCTTTCCTCATTCCTTGATTTCCACCTGCACGGTCTTCGAGCCCGTGACCACCAGGTCGCCGGCATCCACCTCGAATGCCGCTACCTTCGAGTTGCGGGTCTGGGTGATCCCGCCGGAGCTGGTCTGTTGCCCCGCCAGAATCAGCGCCACCGAAGCGGGGGGATCCGGCAGATCCACGCCCTCGAGCTGAAAGGCGGGGTCGGCCCGCCACACGCGCACGTATGCGCGCGTATTCGGATGCAGGCTATTGACCGTGCTCAGCACCTGCCCGGCATTGCGCGGCGTGGCTGCCAGCACCTGCCGGAAATCCGCGATGTTCGCCGTCGCCGCATCCGCGACTGTAAAGAAGAGCGTACCGGGCTCGGCGCCGATCGGCACCTGGTACTCTACCGTGCGCTCGATCTCCAGCCCGTTGTCGCCCGCCAGGTTGATATGGAGCTGCACCTTCTCGCCGGGATGCACTTCGCGCCGCGACGTTGTGATTCCGTCGATCGCCACCTCTTTTTTCTCGTCGAAAGACTCCAGGTTCAGAGTGACCTTCTTCAGCTTCAATCCATCAAAGCCGCTTTGCATTGCGAACGCCACCGGCACTGCCGCGGACAGCGAAACCTGCATCGCACTGCCGTTGTCCGAGGCGTACAGGTTGTTGACGCGCAGCGGGGTGGGCGCGTTCTGAAACTCGACCTCTCCGGTGATCCGGATCGTGCTCGCGCCGACCGTCCTCTCCGTCTCATCGATCGCGCTGTATACGGCCATCTGCAGCAGCAGGGGCGAAAGCAGGTCATCGTTCACCATCTGCATCTGGTAGCTGTCCAGGGTGCGGCCCCTCCGCGAAACCTGGATCGCGAGCGGCACCATCGGAGCCTTGCGCCCGAGCTCGCCCGCGATGGCCGTGTTCCGATCCTGGTTGATCGTTCCCATCCACTCGCGCGCGGACGAAATCTTGAACGACGTATTGGTATTGGCGAGCAGCGTGAGCACTTCGGCCCGCGCGAACGGCAGCGCCGTCGAGCCGATGTCCAGGAACCGGTGACCGAACGCGTAGACCCGCGCGCCGTCCACGTACGTCACCGTGCCGTCCGCTCCCACCGTGAGATCGCCGGCCATCAGCGCCACGCTGATCATGGAACCCGGCCGGATATCGGCCGGATTGCCCATCCCGGGCTCCAGCTTGCCGCCACTGGTCACGCCCTGCCGGGGCTCCAGTCCGAGGGCGCGCAACTGGGGCGTGAAAGCATCCAGCGTGGCCCGGCTGAATCCACCGAACGAAATGGGCGTAGCGATATCGACGAGCCGGGCGTCGCCCGTGGAAACCGCCACCGGCCTGGAAAAGAAGCGCGTGAGATCGCGCTCTCCGGGCACCAACGCCGCGCGCTGCGCCGGCACCGAATTCGGCAGGGGCGCGACCGCATTGGCGGAGCGCACCATGGCCTCGATCGGCCGGATCCCGGCCACGGGGTCCTTGGCGAACGGAAACGCCATCGCCACCGCGCCCACCAGCTTGCCGTCGATATAGACCGGACTCCCGCTCATTCCCTGCATGACCCCGGTATGTTCGAGCGGTCCGCCTGACAGGCGCCCGATGATCAGGGACTCCTTGGGGCCGATGTTGTCCAGCACGCCGAGAATCTCGACCTGGAATTCCTCGATTTTGTTCCCGGAGAATACCGTGCGCCCGGTGCCTCGCATCCCCGGCTTCAAGTCTTTCAACGGAAAGAAGGAACTCTGTGCCGAAAGAGCGGCGGCGAGCGCGAGCGCCGCCGGTACTACGAGGCGAGCCACATTCCCATTGTACCCGGACGGCCGCATGCCCATTAGACGCCTTTGCCACGCCACCCGGTTTCCCGCTGGCAGCGCAAGGGAAACCGCTTCCCGCCCGTCCCGGTCGCGATCGTGGATCGCGTTATACTGGCCTAGAACCCAGAGGATGACGAGGTACCCCCCGATGAGCCCGGCCCATGCGCCTGTCGCCGAAAATCCCGCTGCCACCCCGGAGGGCGATCTTGCGCGCAAAGCTCTCTACTACCTCCTCTTGATGCGCGAGGTCGAGGACCGCATCGAGCGCAAACTCTACCGTCAGGGCAAGGTCCTGGGCGGGGTCTACGTGGGCCGCGGCCAGGAAGCCATCTCCGTTGGCAGCGCCCTCGCCGCCCGACCGGAAGATGTTCTCTTCCCTTCGCATCGCGACATGGCCGTCTTCTTCGTCCGCGGCACGCCGGCCCGGCGGGTCCTGGCCCAATATATGGGCCGCATGGGTGGCCTGACCCGCGGACGCGACGGCAACATGCACATGGGGGACATGAGCATCGGCGTCGGCGCCATCATCAGCGCCCTCGCCGCCACGGTGCCGGTCGCCGCCGGCGCCGCCCTGGCCATGCGTTACAAAGGGATCGACGGTGTGGTCTTCAGCTATTTCGGCGACGGCTCCACCAGCCGCGGCGATTGGCACGAAGGCGTCAACTTCGCCGCCGTGCAGAAGCTCCCGGTCGTCTACCTCTGCAACAACAACCAGTACGCCTACTCGACCCCACTCGATTTGCAGATGGCCTGCGCCAATGTTGCCGACAAGGGCCCGGCTTACGGCATCCCCGCCGAGATCGTCGATGGCAACGACGTCTTTGCTGTTCACGAGGCGACGAAGCGCGCAGTCGCCCACGCCCGCTCCGGCCGCGGACCCTATATGCTCGAGTGCAAGACGTTCCGCATGACCGGCCACTCCGCTCACGACGCCGCCCACTACGTCCCCAAGCAGCTTTTCGAGGAGTGGGAGAAACTCGACCCCATCGTGCGCGCCGAGCGCCGCATACTCGAGGAAGGCTGGTGCTTGCAATCCGATGTCGATAGCCTCCATGCCGCCGTGCGGCACGAGGTGGACGACGCCGTAGCCTGGGCCGAGCAGAGCCCATACCCCGATCCAGCCACCCTCGAAGAAGACGTGTACGAGAGCCGCTGAACCATGCCCACTACCTATCTCGAAGCCATCCGCGAAGGTCTCTGGGAAGAGATGGAGCGCGACCCCAACGTCTTTTGCATCGGCGAGGACATTGGCGAGTATGGCGGGGCCTTCAAGGTCACCGACGGTTTTCTCCAGCACTTCGGCGCGCGCCGTGTCGTGGATACGCCGATTTCCGAAGGCGCGATCGTCGGGGCCTCCATCGGTGCCGGGCTCATGGGCCTGCGCCCCGTGGCCGAGATGCAGTTCGCGGATTTTATCTCCTGCGGATTCGATCAGATCGTCAACTTCGCCGCCAAGTGCCGCTATCGCTGGAACGCGCCGGTGCCGATCGTGGTGCGTGCCCCCTCCGGGGGCGGCGTCCACGGCGGACCTTTCCATTCGCAGAATCCCGAGATGTGGTTCGTGCGCACGCCCGGCCTGAAAGTGGTCTGCCCCGCCACCGCCTACGACGCCAAGGGCCTCATCAAATCCGCCATCCGCGATAACGACCCCGTGCTCTACTTCGAGCACAAGGCTCTTTACCGCAGGATCAAAGAGGACCTGCCGAAGGATGACTACACCGTCCCGATCGGCAAAGCCAGGGTGGTGCGCGAAGGCCGGCACCTGAGCATCATCACCTACGGCGCCATGGTCTGGACCGCGCTGGAAGCCGCCGACAGACTCGCCGCCGAAGGGGCCGATATCGAAGTCGTGGACCTGCGTACTCTCGCCCCTCTCGATCGCGAAACCGTGTGCGCCAGTGCTCGCAAGACCTCGAAGGTCCTGCTGCTGCACGAGGACACGCGCACCGGCGGGATGGCCGGAGAACTCGCCGCGACGCTCACCGAATCCGTCTTCGAATACCTGGACGCTCCCGTGGTCCGCGTTACCGCGCCGGACACGCCGGTGCCCTACAGCCCGCCGCTGGAGGAGGCCTTCCTGCCCAATGTGGACAAGGTCGTCGACAAGGCTCGCTGGCTTTATCGCTATTGAGCTGGCC
>DATJYW010000426.1:0-6788 GCA_035499435.1 Candidatus Acidiferrales bacterium
CACGCCGCCGTCGCCGAAGCGGTCACGATTGTGCGGCGCGCCCGCAAGACCTCCGCCGCCGGTTTTGTGAACGCCGTTCTCCGGAAGGTCGACCGTGCTGCTGTGAGTTGGCCCGACCGCGCCACTGAGCTCTCCTGTCCCAAGTGGCTACTGGTCCGCTGGGAGCAGGCTTACGGTGCCGACACCGCGCGGACCATCGCACTGGCCGCTCTCGAAGAGCCGGTGCGCTACATGCGCGGCGGCCGCGTGCAGGATATCGGCGCGCAGTCGATCGTCCCTCTGCTCGATCTCCGGCCCGGCCAACTCTTGCTCGATCTTTGCGCGGCACCCGGCAACAAGACCGCGCAGGCGCTCGAATCCGGGGTCCACGTCATCGCCTGCGATCTCCACTTTCATCGCCTGGCGCAGGTGAAGGGGGTCACGCCGAACCTAGTGGCTCTCGACGCGACCCAGCCTCTTCCCTTCGGCCGTCGCTTCGACCGCATCCTGGTGGACGCGCCGTGCTCCGGCACCGGCACGCTGGCACGCAATCCGGAGATCAAGTGGCGGCTCACGCCCGGCGATCTCGAAGATCTGGCTCGCCGGCAGGCGGCCCTCCTCCGGCAGGCCCGAGCGGTCCTGGCACCCGGCGGTCTGTTAGTTTACGCCACATGTTCGCTGGAACCGGAAGAAAACGACCTGATCGCGTCCGCCGGGCAGGTGTTGCGGCGCCTGCCGGGGCGCGATCCGGGGGACGGCTTTTTTGCGTGCGTGATTCGTGAGCCGGCCACCTGAGCACTCGCCGCGCGGCTGTGTTCGTGGAGTTCGAGATGGATCCGCGACTTCAGCGGGGCAATACAGTTTGGCTGATCGTCCGGTATGGGTAGTCGTTTCCCGGACCGAATGTGATCGCGCCGCATTGGCTGTCACCGCTATACTTCACCGTGATCGGATGGTTGCCGACCATGAATGCGGCGGTAGACATCAGCGCCCTTCCACGATCGACTATCGCGGTTCCGATCCTGCCGGACTCACTAATAAGTGGGCTCGTTGGCGGGAGGACCCAGGTATTTGGGGCGGAAAGATCGTAGAACTCAACCGTTCCCGTGCAGGTGGCAGGATTTAACGTGGCGACGATTGACACCGTATCGCCGAAGATCGAGGGATCCGGCGTCGAAAACAGGCTGATTTCGGGCACCGAGACGGCCTGGGAAAGCGTGCCGGAAGACTTGGGGTTGTTGGTGTAGTCGCCGCTGTAGTCCGCGCGGATGGTGTGAGTGCCCGGCGTCAGCTTCGACGTGGTGAACGATACGTCGTATAGCCGCAGCGGCGGCGCGTCGGTGTAGGTAATGACGTTGGAGAGGTCCACCACAGCAAGCGCGATATCACCATCCATGAATGTGACCGTTCCCACCCGCAGATAGTACGGCGATCCGGGTATGCCCTGCATCGCCGGGACGCGCGCTTTGAACGTCACAGGCTGGCCGGTGAGCGCGGGGTTGGGGCCGGCTTCCAGAAACACGGCGTCGAGGAGCACACCATCGGCGGCGGTCAGGTTGTCGTAGCGCTGGCCGTTCTTCACCATGACCACGCGAGTCTTCCAGACCCTGGTGATGTCCGGGATAGCCGGCGCCGTGAAGTCGATGCGCGTAGGGCTTGTGCGCAACAGGTTAGCGACCAGTTCGCAGGCGGCGTTCTGGCAAGAGGTATCCACGAGATGGATTTCCACGCCGCCGAGTTGCGGTTGGCCCGGTGCGGCAGCCGACACCGTTATGTTCGCCAAATCCGTACCGTAGATGGCGGCGGCGCTGCCGGGAGTGAGAGCCACCGAGTCAGACAGGCCAAAACCGACGCTGGGCACGGGCGTGACCCTGGAGATCACCGGAGCCGTCTGTGCGAAGGCCGGTGGAATCACGAGAAGGATAGCTATACCGAAACAGGGTATCTGAAGCGTGCGCGATCTCATGCGCCGATTGCAACATTAGAGCTGTATGCTCAACAAGTTAACGCTCGGTGATGCAGTACCATCTGTGGCGGACAACCTGCCGCTGGGGGCAGTTTTCGGCGCACAAACGTTAGCGGTAGATATGGTACTTGTTTTGACATTCCCTGCATGTGATGCTCGGACTGTCGAGCCCCAGTTATGAACGTAGGCGATTGTCTACGGGTTCTGGGTGTTACCCCCAATGCATCACCCGATCAGATCCGCCAGGCCTACCAGGATCTCGTCCGTGTCTGGCACCCCGACCGATTCCAATCCGAATCGCGCCTGCAGCAGATTGCCCAGGAGCGCCTTCGCGAAATCAACGAAGCCTACAGCGGGTTGAAGAATTACTCGCCCGCCCCGGACAGGGAGCAAGCACGGCGAGCAACCGACCGTGCAGCAAGCGTGACCGAAGACGCGCCGGGTTCGCAAGGGCCCACGTGGACTTCGCCGCCTGGCTGGCCGCAGGCCCGCCGCCGATCTGTCCAATTTCCCTACGCAATTACAGGGCCCGCGGCGCGCACTGCACTAATCGGTCTCTTGTGCGCGATTCCCTTCTTGATGGCTGTTCAACTCGTAAGACTCCTCCGTGCTCCGGTGGTGGATGCACAGATCATTGCCGAGCGAGCCCTGAAACCCGACATCCTGGCGCCCATGCGGATTATCGATCCATCGAGCGACGTACGCGTGGCCGCGAACATGATAACGGAATGGGCACGCGGCGATGTTATCGACCTTTGGCGGTGCACCCCGGCAAGCTTGGAGGCATTCGGAAATAGGGTGGAATCGCCCGCGGCGGTTCCGTCGCAGCCCATGGCTGAAATACGTAAGACTCCCAGTGTCGGCGCGAGGAGTCAGTCGCACCCCGTCGCGCAATCCCAGCCTGTACAGCTCGCCAACGGCACGGAGTTGATCGACGCCGGCCGCGCAGGGAGGCCTGGCTATCTGCGAGTGGCCAATCAGACCAACCTCGAAGCCCTCGTAAGGGTGGTAAGTGATCGGACTACTCGTCGCGCAATCTACGTCAGGCCCGGCGAAAGCGCCGTGATTCGCTCGGTGAAGATCGGCCTTTATGATCTTCACGTGGAGCTCGGCAATGACCTGGACGTCCAACGCCTGCGATTTCGAAAGAACAGCTACACGCCCGAGCCGCTCGGTCCGTTTGAGTTTCTCGAGGTTACCTCGGAAAACGGCGTCACGGGAAGCCACTACGATGTCGCGTTGAGTGCGAGGTAGGCGCTGTCATCGGGTCCTGTGAACGCGGGTCAGCAGTTCAGTTGTGCGTCCACGCTGGTCACGAGGCCTGAGTGGGGCTTCGGTTCCCCTGGGGGTGCCTGCCGCCCGCTTACGTGATAAAATCGGACGAGCCCGCAAATGATTGAAATTGTTCCCTCGATCCTCTCGGCGGACTTCGCTCGGCTGGCGGAGGAAATAGCCCGCGTCGAGCGCGGGGGTGCCCGCATGCTCCACCTGGACGTGATGGACGGGCACTTTGTTCCCAATCTCACAATCGGGCCGCCGGTGGTCGAGTCGATACGCAAGGCCACCCGGCTCCATCTGGACGTCCACCTGATGATCGAGAATCCCGACCGATATGTGGAGGCTTTCGTGCGGGCCGGGGCCAATTCTGTCAGCGTACATTACGAAGCGGCCCGCCACCTGGACGGCACCCTCGAGCTGATTCGCAAGGCGGGTGCGCAGGCGGGCGTGGTGTTGAATCCCGCCACACCTGTGGCGGTGCTCGAAGAAGTGCTGGAAGTGGCGGATTACGTGCTGCTTATGAGCGTAAACCCGGGATTCGGCGGCCAGAAGCTGATTCCCTACGTGCTCGATAAGGTCCGGAAGCTGGATGCGATGCGGCGCGAAAAGAAGTTAGCGCTGCCCATCGAGATCGATGGCGGCGTGCATCTGGAGAATCTGGCGGAAGTGGTCCGCGCGGGGTGTGATTGGATCGTCACAGGGTCGGCGATCTTTCACAGCCCGGATGCCGAGGCGACGGTGCGTCAAATGCGGGAGATCGCGGCGCGCGCGCCGGCGTTGGTGTCGTGACGCGGGTCTCGAAGCCTGAGATGGGTGTTTTAGGGTACTGACCGATGATGCTTTCAAAGAACCTTCACTTCGCCGCCCCGCTGCTTGCGGCGGCCATTTTCGTCTCCGGCTGCGGTCTCAAGCGCCACAAGTACGACAACCCCATCACCAAGGACACCCAGCAGCCCGACAAGGTGCTCTTCGACAAAGCCATCAACGACATCGAGCATTCGCGCTTTGAAATCGCGCGCCTGCTGCTGCAGAACCTGATCAACACCTACGACACGAGCGAATATCTCGCCAAGGCCAAGCTCGCCATCGCCGACGCCTGGTATCGCGAAGGCGGCGCACACGGCCTGGCCAACGCCGAAGCCGAGTACAAGGACTTCATTCTCTTCTACCCTGCGATGGAGGAAGCCGCCGAGGCGCAGAACAAGGTCTGCGACATCCACTACAAGCAGATGGAGAAGGCGGACCGCGATCCCAAGCACGCGCTGTTCGCCGAGCAGGAATGCAAGCAGGTCCTGGTGCAGTTTCCCAACTCCAAGTTTGCCCCGGAAGCGCAGCAGAAGCTGCGCGACATCCAGGAAGTGCTGGCCGAGAGCGAGTTCCGGGTGGGCATGCTTTATCAGAAGAAAGGCAGCGTGCTCGCCGCCGCGAACCGCCTGCAGGCGATGAGCGACCAGTATCCGCTTTATAGCAAGGCCGATGAGGGCCTGTGGCAGCTTGCCACGGCCTATCACCGTGCCGGCGACAAGTTCGAAGAGAAAGAGGTCCTGGCCTACCAGCGGATCGTGCGCGATTACCCGCTCAGCATTCACGCCGAGGATGCGCGCGCGCAGCTCGAAGTCATGAAGCGTCCGGTGCCCGAGGCCGATCCGGTAGCCATGAACCGCATGAAGTACGAGATGGAAAACCGGACCAAACGCGGCATGCTCAGCCCCTTTTTCGGCGCGTTCAAGGGTAGTCCCGATATGTCCACCGCGGCGAAGTCCGGCACGCCTCCGATGGAAGGTTTCCGTCCCACGATTCCGGCGAGCGTTCCGGCTGCCGCCGCGAATCCCGGCGGGGTCAGCGACGTGACCATCTCGACCGCGGGCACCGACGCCGCCGCGATCGACAAAGCTCCCGACGTGCGCGCGAATGCCGGGAGCACGGGAGGAACAGGCACGGCGCCGGCCGCGCCCGCCGCGCCTGCCGCCGGTGCTCCGGCTGCGGCCGGCACCGCTGCCCCTGCCGCGGACACCAACCCCAAGGCTCCCGATCCGGACGCCGTGGCCAAACAGGCCAACATGACTCCGGCGCAGCAGAAGAAGGCGTTTGCCGCCGCGGTCAAGCAGCAGCAGGACCTCGCGCGCAAGGCCGCCGCCGAGCGCAAGAAGCGCGAGGCGCAGCAAGCCGCACTGGTCAAGGAACAGAAGAAGAAGACCAAGCAGAAGCAGCAGGAGCAGAAGGACCAGGAGAAGCAACAGGACAAATCCCAGCAGCAGAGCCCGCCCGCAGCCACCGGGCAAGGCACGCCCGCAACGGCGAAGCAATGAGCCGTATCCTGCTGGTGGACGACAGCCCGCACGCCCAGCGCATGGGCGAACGGATTCTGGCTGATGAAGGCCACGAAGTGGTCGCGGTCAGCAACGCCGATTCCGCGCTGATCCGCCTGGAAGATGTCGACCCCGACGTAGTCATCGCCGACACCATCATGCCGGGCCGGACCGGCTACGAGATCTGCCAATACCTGAAGATGAGCCCGCGTCACCGGCACGTGCGGGTGGTCCTCACGGCGGGCGTGCTGGAGACGCTGGACGAAGAACATTGCCAGCGCGTGCAGGCCGACGGGGTCCTGAAGAAACCGTTCGAGGCGACGGTCCTGCTGGCCACGGTCAAGCCGCTGGCCGAGGCGGCCGCCGCCGATCGCTCTGCGCGGGGGCCGGAAGCGGCCCAATCGGCAGCAACGTCTCCGGCGAAGCCGCCCGCCGCGCCGTTTGTCGCCGTGGTGGATGAGGAGCAGGTGCGCGCAGCGGTGACGGTGGCGCTGGATGGCGCGATGGACGCGATCGTCGACGAGATCACGCGCCGCGTTTTCAGCGCGCTGGCCGCGAAACGGCCCGAGGCTGCGCCGGCCCCGATGCCACTGGCCGCCCCGATCGCGCCCGAACCATCCAGGCCGGCGGCTCCCGAACCCGTGATGCCCGCGGTCGAGCCCGTGCGCCGCGTCACGCCGGTCCGCATGCGCGGCAGTTCCATATTAGGATTGGATGTGGGTTCCCACGATCCCGAATCCTGATATGCCCGACAATACATTCGACGTTGTTTCAAAAGTAGAATTGCCGGAAGTCTCCAACGCCGTGCAGCAGACCGTCAGAGAGGTTCAGCAGCGATACGATCTGAAGGACTCGCACTCCACCATCGAGCTGAACGAGAAGGAGCACACGATCACGCTGCAGAGCAAGGACGAGTTCAAGCTCAAAGCCGTGGTCGATATCCTGCAATCGAAGATGGTGAAGCGGCACGTGCCGTTGAAGGCGCTGACCTACGGCACCATCATTCCCTCCGCGGGCTCGACCGTACGCCAGGAGATCACGCTGCAGAACGGCATCTCGACAGAGAAATGCCGGGAGATCGTGAAATCGATCAAGGACAGCAAGCTGAAGGTGCAGGCGTCGATTCAGGGCGATTTCGTGCGCGTATCCGGCCGCGACCGCGACACATTGCAGCAGGTAATCCAGTTGCTGCGCAATGCCGATTTCGGCATCGACATGCAGTTCACCAACTACCGCACCAACTAAGTGGCGCGGCT
>DATJYW010000427.1:0-4118 GCA_035499435.1 Candidatus Acidiferrales bacterium
GTGGCGTGGTCGGGATCCTCTTTCTTGCGGTGGAGGGGGTAGTCGGCCTGGGCTGCGCCCAAGCGGCCGCGGGTACTGTCAAAGATAGAGACCCGGACGTTTAGGGTTCCGAAATCGACTCCGGCTACAACGCTCATAAAAAGTTGCTCCGCAACTGGACAGGCTCAAGCCTGTCCCACATTCAGGGTCCTCCAGCCGAGGTAGCGGGATGTGGCTTCGTGGACGGCGCCGGCTACTTGCGAGAGATTCGCGGCGACATGGTGCTCGAAGCCGTGCTCGCAAATCATGCGCAGGAGTTTTTGCAGGCGCGGGATCCTGACAACACCGGCGCCGCCGAAGGTGTCGAGGGGATCGTCGGTGAACTCGCCCTCACCCACGTAGCCATCGATGGTGCCCTCGCGGTCGTTGGTGGAGAAGCGGGCGTAGCTCATGGGGCCGGGCTTGACGAGACCGACGCAGGTGCCGTAGGTGTTTTCGCGGCCCACGGTGCCGGCGATGATCTCCTGGAAATCCATACGGGCGGATTTGAAGAAGTGCTTGGGCAGGTTGCTGCAGTGGAAGCAGACAGCCTTATCGGGGTCGTCGCCGTAGTTGTTGTTCCAATCGAGCAGTGCGCTGGGAGTGCCGCTGGCAAGCTGCAGGGCGTGCATGCCGACGACGCCACAGATATCGACCTCGCAGGCGCTGGACATCAGGTTCTCGCTCATCATGCTCATGATGGTGCAGGGGACGACGCCGAAGAACTCTTCGAGCGAGGTCCAGCACTGGATGGCGCTGATGGCGACTTGCGTCTGCAGCATCCACTGGTCGATGACGGTGCCGAGCTTGGCCATTTTCAGGAGGGCGCCGGCGGGGACGCTGTCGGTGGTGACGTACTTTTTGATGGCGTCGAGCTTGGGTTGGGCGTCGGAGTCCTTCATGCGGTCGATGCGGCCGAGGACTTCGGAGAGGTCGATGGGCTCGATGGAGATGCCGCTGAGCTCGAGGAGTTTCTCGCTGTAGCGGACGGTGTTGAAAGCGGCGGGGCGGGCACCGATGGCGCCGATGCGCAGGCGGCGGAGGCCCTTGACGACGCGGCAGACGGCGGCGAACCAGGCGAGGTCTTTGGCGAAGGTCTCGGAGTCCGGCGTCTCGGTGTGCAGCGAGGTGAGCGAGTAGGGGATGCCGTACTGCTTGAGGTTGTTGCAGGCGCTCATTTTGCCGCAGAAGCTGTCGCGGCGGTCGCGGATGGTCATGCGGCCGGGGGTATCGGGCGTGGCCTGCACGAGCACGGGCACGTCGAGATCGGCCATGCGGAGGCAATCGGCGATGGCGCGCTCGTCGCCGAAGTTGGGAAGGGTGACCACGATGCCGTCGATCTGGTTGCGGTGGGCCTTGAACAGGTCCGCGCAGCGCGCCGCTTCCGTGCGGGTTTCGATGGCGCCGTACTTGGTCTCCTCCGGGCCGACCGCGACCACGCCGAAACCGGCCTTCGTAATGGCGGCGATCATTTCCTCGCGTCCGCTTTTGGCGAGGTGATCGGGGAAGAATCCCCGGTTGCCCACAATCATTCCAAATGTGACAGGCTTCATTCGATAATCCCTTTTCAAGAGTCCAAAAGTGCGACCCGGGAGGGTCGCGTTACCAGAAGATGATGTTCAAGATGACGAACACGGCTCCCACTACACAGGCCCAGAAGGCGGGCCGCTGATACACGGGAAGGTGGCCTTCGCTGGGGATGTCGGTCGCGCCGTAGACGAGTCCGACTAACTCGGATTCGGGCTTGGGCGTGGTGGCCAGGCTGACAATGACGGTGACCAGGACGCAGGCGATGCCGCTCCACAGGGCACGGAACATGTTTTCCGCCATGTCCTTGGCCTGGCTGGAGAGGGCGACGTATTGCAGGGCGCTGTGATCGATTTTGACCCAGAGGTACATGGCGATGCTGCTTCCGGTGCCGGCCATGAGGCCCCAGAATCCGCCGGCGGGCGTGGCGCGCTTCCAGAGCATGCCGAGGAGCACGGTGCCGAACAGCGGGGCGATGAAGAAGCTAAAGAGGGCCTGGACGTAATCCATGATGCTGGCGAACTGCATGACGAGGTAGGCGGTGCCGATGCTGACGAGCACGCCGAGGATGGTGCACCAGCGGCCGACGCTGACGTAGTGGGCGTCGGTGGCATCCTTTTTGAAAATGGCGCGGTAGATGTCGTAGGTCCAGACGGTGGCGAAGGCGCTGACGTTGCCGGCCATGCCGCTCATGAAACCGGCGATGAGGGCGGTGATGCCGAGGCCGAGCAGTCCGGGGCCGCAATAGCGCGCCAGCATGATGGGCAGCACTTCGTTGTAGCTGTGGCCGCCGGTGGCGACGGCTTCGCTTTCGCCGACCAGGAAGTGATGACCCGGCCCATCGAGGACGGCGAGGCCGAGGAGGCCGGGCAGGATGACGATGAACGGGACGCACATTTTGAAGGCGGCGCCGATGATAGGCGCGAGCTTGGCGGCGCGCAGATCCTTGGCGGAGATGACGCGCTGAACGACGAGGAAGTCGGTGGTCCAATAGCCCATGGAGAGCACCGCGCCGAGGCCGAAGACGATACCGACCCAGTTGATGCCCATGGGGTTATCGCCGAAGCTGCCGAGGGTGCTCCAGAGGTGGGTGAAATCCTGGTTGGGGAAGTTGGAGTGGATTTTGGCGACCATGCCGCTCCAGCCGCCGGCTTCGATGAGGCCGATGATGGAGATGAGCAGCGCGCCCAGCCAGATGAGGACGAACTGGAGGACCTCATTGAAGATGGCGCTGAGCAGGCCGCCGAGGCCGACGTAGATGGCGACCGTGAGCGAGGAAATCCAAATGCTGACGTGGATGTCCCATCCGAGCACGACTTTCATCACAAGCGCCATGGAGTACATGTTGATGCCGCTCATGAGGACGGTCATGAAGCCGAAGCTGATGGCGCTGAGGGCGCGCGCGGGTTCGCCGTAGCGCAGTTTGAGGTAGCCAGGGACGGAGTGTGTCTTGGAGATGTAATAGAACGGGATCATCACGATGGCGAGGAAGATCATCGCGGGGATGGCCCCGATCCAATACCAGTGGGTGGCGAGGATGCCGTACTGATAGGCGGACGCGGCCCAGCCCATGAGCTCGAGCGAGCCGAGGTTGGCCGCGAGGAAGCTGAGGCCAGCGATCCAAGCGGTCATTTCGCGGCCGGCGAGGAAGAAGTCCTCACCGGTCTGCGTGAATTTCTTGAGGTAGAAACCGATTCCCAGGACGGCGACGAAGTAGACGGCGATGATAACGAGGTCGACCGGGGAAAGGGTGAGGAGCTTGCTCTGAAGGAGCAGCGCGGGGAGACCTGTAATCGCTTGCACCAGCATATGTTATGTGTCTTTCCGAGCGGGTGTCAAGGATTGGGTTGGGGAGGCGGAGGGTGGGCGGGCGCGGGCTCCGCCGGGTTCGCTGGTGGGTTGGTCAAGGCGAGGTTTGTTGAAAACAAAGCACAATTTGGGTTCGTTTGGCACTCCACTGTCATTGCGCCGGCATGAGGCCGGGATGGACGCGGACGCTGTAGCGAAGGTGGTGTAGGACATGCGATGCTCTCCCGCGACCACGATAGCAGGGAGGAAGGGGGCGGGAATCGACGGATCGTGGAAGTGTATTTGGTGCCGCGTGTATTTCGGGAGTAGTGGGCGTGACCGCCTTTTGTTCGCCGGAGAGGGCATTGCGCCGCGTGCTTTGAGCGACAGGAGCGTGATGTAAAGCCATCCTCACGATTCCAGCGGGGCGGCGTCCATGGACTCATGCGCGATTTGCTTCGTGATGCTGTCTATGGGTGCCGGCTCTTGCGCCGCAATTGGGGATTCAGCCTGCTGGGGGTGTGGATCGTGGCGCTGGGAATCGGGGCTACGACGGCGATCTTCAGCCTGATCGACGGGATTCTGCTGAACCCGCTGCCGTATCGCGAGCCGGACCGGCTGGCGGTGATCTGGTCGGACTTCAGCCGGTTTGGGGGCAACCGGAAGGCTTTCTCCGCGCCGGCCGACTACTTCGATTGGAAAGAACGAAACCGCAGTTTCCAGGATATGGCGGCGTACTTCAACACCAATCGCACGCTCACCGCGCTGGACCAGCCGTTAACCCC
>DATJYW010000428.1:0-51200 GCA_035499435.1 Candidatus Acidiferrales bacterium
CGTGTCATCGGCAGTTGCAGCAGCCGCGCTCCCGTGGCATCGAAGATCGCATTCGCAATCACCGGCGCGATGGTCACGATCGGAGGCTCTCCCAGCCCCAGAGCCGGCATCTCGCGATTGTCGATCAGCGTCACTTCGATCTTCGGCAGCCAAGAGAAGCGCGGAAGCTCGTAGCTGTCGAAATTGCGCTCCAGCACCGCGCCGCCGCGGAAATGCACCTCTTCGGTGAGCGCCTGCCCCAGCCCCATGGTGATCGAACCCTCGATCTGCTGCCGCGCGCCATCGGGATTGACGATGATCCCGGAATCTACCGCGCTCACCACGCGCTTGACATGCACCGCGCCGGTCTTCCGGTCCACCGCGACCTCGGCCACCGTGGCCACACACGCGTTCGAGTAGACCCCGCAGGCCAAACCGATCCCGCGGCCGCTCGGCGCCTTCGCAGGCCTCCAGCCCGATTGTCCAAGGACCGTTTCCAGCACACGCCGCAAGCGCCGGTCGGTCAGGTGCCGCATGCGAAATTCGAAGGGATCCACGCCGGCCTTTGCGGCCAGAAGGTCCATCTGGGATTCGCGCGCGAAGCTGTTGGAATTGACCGACGGCGCCCTCCACGGTCCGACGCCGAACGGATGCATCCCCGGAGGATTGCCGCCCTGCCATCCTCCGGCGGAGGTGGTGCGCTGGTGCGGAACGTCGTAGAAGGTTTTGGCCTCGCGCTCGCCAGCGCCGACCACCTGCATCTCCCAGAAGCCGATCTTGCCGGACGCCGTCAGGCCGCTGCGCACTTTCATCACCGCCGCCGGGCGGAACGTGTCGAAGAAGAACTCCTCCGCGCGGTCCCAGACAACCTGCACAGGCACTCCTGCGAGTTTCGCCAGGCGTGCCGCTTCCACCGCCTGCGGCGCCCCGCTCTTGCCGCCGAAGCCGCCACCCACGAATGGCGTGATCACACGGACATTCTCCGGCTTCATTCCCAGGGTCTGGGCCACCGCGGGGCGCACCGAAAAGGGCGCCTGCGTGGCGGCCCACACCGTGACTTTGTCGCCCGAGACCTCGGCCACCGCCGAGTGCGTCTCGATGGGCGCGTGGGACACGTATGCGTTGAGATAAGTCTGCTCCACTACGGTGCTGGAGAGCTTCTCGCCCTCGGCCAGGCTTCCCGCCTCGGCCACCACGCGCGGCTGGGGGCCGTGCTGGAGCAGGTGCTCGAAGATCGTACGATCATCCGGGCCGTCGGGAGCGGGTTCGAACTCCGCCTGCACCAGGCCCAGCGCGCGGTCGGCAATGTCGCGATGCTGGTGGAGCACGGCCACCAGCCCGCCATCGCGAATCACGCGCACGCCAGGCAGTTTTTCGGCGGCCGACGTATCCGCGCTCTTCAACCGGGCTCCGTGTGCCGGCGGGCGCACGATGCGCGCGCACAGCATGCCCGGGCGTGCCAGGTCGCCGGCGTACCGCGCTTTCCCGGTGACCTTCTCGATCGCGTCCTTGCGCTGAGGGGATTGCCCGATGACGCTGAACTGTGCGGCAGTATGCAGCGGCGCCTGTTCCACACGCTTCTCGATGCGGCGGCCCTGAACCAGCGAACCGTAGGCGACGCTTTTCTTCTGCGCCGGGTCCGTGATCACGCCTTCCTTTGCCTGAAGACGTTCCACCGGGACCTGAAGCTGCTCCGCCGCCATCGCCAGCAGGGTCGCGCGCGCTTCCGCACCCGCCCGGCGAAGCACCGGACCAAACATCGGGGTGCACATCGATCCGAAGGTGCCCATGTCGTATGGACACTGGCCGGTGTCGCCCATGATCATCTTCACCGAATCGAACGCCACCCCGAGCTCTTCGGCGAGCATCTGGGCCAGCGACGTCATGGCGCCCTGCCCGAGCTCGACCTTGCCCACGAAGCAGGTCACCGCGCCGTCCGGGGCTACGCGCAGGTATGCATTGAGATCCGCCGGATAGCCCTGCCGCATCGGCAGGCGTTCGGGCTCCTGGTAGGCGCGCAGCGCGGGCGCCGAAATGAAGACGAACAGGCCGGAGCCGGCGATGGCGCCGAATTCGCGGCGGGAGAGCGGGGTTTTCATTCGGCGCCTCCCTTCAGGGCGGCTGCCGCATCTTCCACGGCCTCCAGAATCCGCTTGTGGGCGCCGCAGCGGCAGAGGTTGTCCTCCATGTGATGCGCGATCTCTTCACGGGTGGGCGACTTGGAGGCGCTCAGCAGCGCGTGTGCGGCGAGCACCATCCCGGAGGTGCAGTACCCGCACTGGAAAGCGTGGTGCTTGACGAAGGCTTCCTGTATCGGATGCAGCCGGTCACCCTGCTGCACGCCCTCGATGGTCAAGACGTGTTTGCCCGCAATATCCCCGACGGGTGTCGAGCACGATCGCACGGCGCGCCCGTCAACCAATACGGTGCAGGCGCCGCAAAGCCCCTCGCCGCATCCGAATTTCGTGCCGGTGAGCGCGAGATCCGAGCGCAAGACCCAGAGGAGCATACGCTGGTCGTCGACGTCGATGCGGGTCGGCTTGTTGTTCAGAGTGAAGGAAAGGGTCCGCTGCATGGCAGTACCTGTTTCAATATTAGGAATAACAGGCCTGCTTAGCAAGAAGCGGTGAGTTGGGCGGACTCGCATGCGGGGCCGGTCATCCCCTGTAGTCCGCCCATCCCGTCAGACGTCCTGGCACGCCGCCAGGATCTGCCGGATCTGGTCCACTTCGTGCGCACCCAGCAGGCTGAACGCGCAGAAGCGGGCATCGGAGCGCTCTTGGTGAACGCGATCAAACACGAGCACGAAGCCCATCATGAATATGACAGAAAGCAAAGCGAAATGATGTTCCATCGAATCTCCTCCACCCATCGCGCCGGATCAGGAAGTGGCGCAAGTCTGCTGTGTAATCGTTTCGGCGTTCCATTGCCCGCCGACGGCGTTCTTCAAACCGAACAGAGCCAGCTCGAAGCGGTCTTTCGCGCCCACCTTCTGGAACAGGCGGGTCAGGTAGACCTTGACCGTTCCCTCTGATACGGCCAGTGTCGTCGCAATTTCGCTGTTCTTCAGGCCCTGTGAGAGCAGCCTGAGAATCTGCCGCTCACGGTACGTGAGAGCGGTGCCGTTGGCGGCCGCGACATCCTCCACAATCACCCTTTCGAACCACACTTCACCCATGGCCACCTTACGCAAACACTCCGCCTGAAGTTTGGGAGAAAGAGTCTTACGCAGAATTCCGCGGATACCCAGCGACATGCATTGAAAGGCAAGCGCCGTCGAAATCGAGTTCACCCAAAGCACCAGCTTGCTCTGAGTGACCCGCTTCATCTCGCTCAGAAACTCGAACGTGATATCCGGAGTAAGTTCCAGCAGCACGACGTCGGGCGTGCTGGCGGTCACCCGCTCCCGCAGCGCGGACGCATTCCCGCGCGAAGGGATCAGGCTGAAGTCACCCACCTTTCGGAGGGCCGCTTCCAGTGCCCTCGCCAGGTTGGGGTCGCTACAGTGAACTAAGAGCTTGGCATTCATTTTTCAACTTCTCCTGCGAGACCCGGTCCGTCCCGGGTGCTTGTGTGGATCTCAGTATGCACGAAGGTTAGCGGGAGTAACAGTGGGGGTGGTAAGCCGAGCGTACCGTAAGGGTATCAGTTCATAACCAAAGTAAGTCGAAAAGGATAACGTTTAGTTTTGCTGCCGAAGCGCGCACATCGGATCCACCCGGGTGGCCCGCCGCGCGGGAATGTAGCAGGCAGCCAGCGCGAACATCCCCAAAACCACTGCCGCGCCAAGGTAGGCGGTCGGATCGAGCGGACCTGTCGCGAACAGCATGCCCCGCATCACCCAGGCGAGTGCTGCCGCCAGGGCGGTTCCCGCGGCGAATCCCATGCCCACCAGCCGCAGGCCCTCCGAAAAGATCATGCCGATCACGTTCCCGGGCGCCGCTCCCAGGGCCATGCGCAGGCCGATCTCCGCCGTCCGCTGCGCTACCGCCTCCGATATCATTCCGTAGATCCCCGCGCCCGCCACCAGCAGTGCCGACAGCGCAAAGCCCGCCAGCAGCAGCATTACGAAGCGCCGCTGCGCCGTCGATCGTTCGACCAGGCGCTCCATCAGCGTTTCGCCGTACGCCGGCATGTCGGGATCCAGCGCTCGCACCCGGGCGCTCAACTCTCCCAGCAGCGCCGCCGCATCCACGCGCGTGCGCACCACCAGGTTCGGCGCTCCCAGAGGATTTACCGCGTAGGTCCGGTATAATTCGGGCCGCGCCGGTGTTTCCAGCCCGAAATGGCGTACGTCCCCTGCCACTCCGATCACGTTGACCCATGGGGAACTTTCCGGATTGGCACCGATCTTGATGCGCTTGCCCACAGGGTCCGCGCCCGGCCAGAGCCGGCGAGCCAGCGTTTGGTTAACGATAATCACCGACGCCGGATTGGAATCGTCGCGTGAATCGAAGCCACGGCCCGCGAGGAGCGGAATGCCCATCACGGCGAAATAATTGTCCGTGCATACCCGGTACTCGGCATCCATGCCGGGTTCGCCGGTCGCGTGTTTGCCCTCGGCGAACACCCACACACCCAGGTTCGCGCCGGCGAACGGCAGCCGGCTCACGGCGGCCGCCGCGGCCACGCCCGGAGTGGCTTCCAGGCGCGTCCGAATCCGCTCCCACATGGCCCGGCGCTGCTCGGGCGAGCGCGCTGTGGACGGAAGCTGGGTTTGGATGGCCGCCAGGTTGTGCGGGTCGATGCCGGGCCGCACCTCGAGCAGATTGCGAAAGCTGCGGATCAGCAAGCCCGCCCCTACTAGCAGCACGAGTGCCACGGCGATCTGCCCGGCCACAAGGAAGGACCGAAGCCGGCGATGTCCCGCCACGAGCCCGCGCCCGGCGGCCTGCAGCGCGTGCGCCGGATCGCGGCCCGACATGCGGAGTGCGGGTGGCATCCCCGCCAGGAGCGCGCAGATCAGCGCCGCGCCGCCGGTTACGGCCAGTGCACGCGCATCCAGGCCCAGGGTGCGCCCCTGGATCAGGCTGTCCGGTCCCAGAGCGCCGAAGAAGGCGAGAGCGGCCCAGGCCAACGGAATACCGGCGCAGGCGCCCAGTAAAGCGATGGTCAGCCCTTCGATCAGAAGCTGGCGAATCAACCGCGTGCGCGAAGCCCCCAGCGCGACCCGCACCGCGATCTCCTTCTGCCGCGCTGCGCCCCGCGCCAGCAGCAGGTTGGCCGTATTGGCGCAGGCCATCAAAAGAACGAATGCCACCGCGCCGGCGAGCAGCAACATGGTGCTCCGCACGCGGCCGGTTACCATGCCTTCGAGGCTGCGCGCGTCCCAATCGAAACCGCGGTTCGAGGCCGGATATTCCGCCGCCAGCTCCGTTCCGACCCGCCGCGCTTCTTCACTCGCCTGCCGGGCGGTCACGCCGGGCCTGAGCCTGCCGGCGAGTTTCAGATAGCGCACGCTCCGCACCGAACCCACGAGCTGGTTGGCCGCCAGCGGGAACCATACGTCGATGGTGTTCACGCGGCCCGTCATGGGTTCGCCTGCCCAACCAAACTTTTTCGGAAGCACGCCGATCACGGTATAGGCGCGGCCATCCAGCGTCAGACTTTTGCCGAGGATTTGCCGGCTCCCGCCGAAGCGCCGCTGCCAGTAGCCGTACGACAGCATCACCACGCTCGACCCAGGGGCGCGGGGATCATCCTGGGACGCGAATGTCCGGCCCAGCTCCGCATTCACTCCGAGCATCGGAAAAAATGCCGCCGAAACGAACAGCGCGTCGAGCTGCTCGGCCGGCCCGCGGCCCGTAAGCACCACGCTCCAGACCGGGCTGACGGCCGCGAGAGCGGAGTACGAGCGGGCGCGATCGCGAAAATCGAAGAAATCCGCCGCGGAAGTCCAAGGCTCGATTTCGGGCTGCTGGCTTTTGCGCGTCTCGATAGCCACCAACTGTTCCGGCGCGCGATAGGGCAGGGCACGCAGCAGGAGGGTGTCCGCCAGGGTGAACACCGCCGTGTTGCCACCGATCCCGAACGCCAGGGTGGCGGCTGCCGCCAGAGTGAAAACCGGGTTGCGGCGGAGAAACCGGATCGCGTACCGGAAATCCCCGCCCGTGCCCGCGAGCACCCTGGGGCGGCGCTCCTCCCTGTCGATGCCGCGCGCCAGGCTTCTCCAGTCCCCGAGCAGAGACTCCGCATGCGCCATCGCCCCGGCCTCGTTCGCGCCGCCAGCCAGGGCCTCCTCGTATGCCTGTTCCAGTTGAAGCGCCAGCTCGGCAACGATCTCCGCCTCCCGCTCCGGCCGCGCGTGCAACGCGGGCAGGTGGGCGCGGACGTGCGCTCTCCAGTCACGCATTGCCGAACCCGCTCCGCCGGTCGAACCTCAGTCCCGCAGCGCGATTATGTACCGTTGCCATATATGGCGATTATACATATCTCTCGCGGCGGTGCGGAGGGCCGTATTGCCGTCCGCGGATCGCCGGCAGTGCGTCGTGTCTTAGCGAATGTTGTAAGTCCGGTCCCAAGTCGCCAGGTTGCCGATGGTATCCCCGGAAACCACGATTTCCACGCGCCGGTTCTGCTCGCGACCGCTCGCGGTATTGTTGGAAACCAGCGGCCGGCTCGTGCCGAATCCTTGCGCGACCACGTTAGACGACGAAAGCCCTGCCTCCAGCATGGTGTCCCGCACGGCTCCCGCGCGCTCGGTGGAGTATTCTTCGCCGTGCCCATCGACTTCCACGTGCAACCCCGGCTGAGCGGCAAGCACCGCAGCCAGGTTCGCCAGCCGCGCGGCGACCGCCGGGTCCGGAGCAGCCCCGCGGAAATCGGGGTCATGCAACGTCACGACCAGCCCGCGAGGGGTGTCGGCGGTAGTGAAGTAATTGTTCATACGCTGCAAGAGCTGTGACCGCGCCTCGATTTTGCGGGCATCCACCTGGCGGTCCGCGCTCTGCATGGGGCGGGCGGGCGGGGCCGGAGGTTCGGGCTTAGGCGCACTCGCTTCAGCCGCGGCGGCCTCCGCCTGCTCGCGCTGCGCGCGCTCCTGCGCCGCATCGGCCTTCTCCTGCGAAGCCTGAATCTGAGCTTCGCGCGCGGTGTGCTCGGCAGCCACGCGCCGTGCCTTCTCCTCCGTGAGCGCCGCGCGAGCCTGGGCCAGCTCAGCCTCGACGGAGCTCTGGTGAGCGATCATTCTCGCGTCCTCGGCCGTCTGCGCGGCCTGCCGTGCGAGCGTTACCACTTCGCTGCGCCCGGCCCGCCGTTGTTCCAACGCGCTTGCCTGCGCCAGTTGGCTCTCCGCCTTCGCCAGGGTATCCGCCGCGTACTTATCCGCCCCCTGCGCGCGCGCGATCTGCACCGCGTTCTGCGCCTGGTAAATCTCCACCAACGATTCGTAGCGGTCCATAGAGACCTTCGGTCCCTCCTGCAGCGCGTGGTCCGATTTCACAAAGGTATAGCTGCCTCGCGGCAGCAGACTGTATTTGGCCTGGATCGGTTCGATTCGCCCGACCGTATCCGCGCGCACCACATTCTCCATCACCACCACATCGCTCGGCTGCCGCACGGCCGAGTACGGTTCCGCGGTGATGATCATGCCAAAGGCCTGCAGGTCCGTGGTGACCGTGAGATGAGCGTTGTCGCCGGAATTGGGCAGCACCTCTCCGAGATTCTTCGGGTGGCCTTCGGGCGTAATCGCCCACAACACGTAAGTGAGGTACTCGGGCCCGAATCGCGTGGGCGCTTCCAGCCGCGAGAACTTCGCGTCGATGGCTGTGCGTCCTTTCTTCGATTCCACGACCGCCTCTCCCTTGGCCAGCGGCATCAGCACCGTGCCCGTGAAATCGATCTGCGTCGGTCCGCCACGATATTGATAATTGACAGCCTTCACGGTGCGTTCGATGACAGTTACCTGGTAAATCGGCACCGATTGGCACGACCCCGTTCCTGTATGGAAAATCGCAAGCACTGCCAATGCAGAGATTTGAGCACGCATCGCAACACCTCCGACGAAGTAAGTGCACCTGGCATGCCAATTTGACATCGGTGGCGGCGCTCCCATACCATCTTTCCTAACCCCTATGAAACCGGCAGCAAGAGCTTCGATTTTCTTCGTCCTTACGGCCCTGCTCCTGTGCGGAGCCGAGACCTATCGCAAACCCTCGAAAGCCATCCTCGATGCGCTTAATTCGCCGCCCACTCCGACCCTGACCTTCAGCCCGAACAACGAGTTCGCCATGCAAGGCCAGCCGGTCCGCTATCCGCCGATCGCGGAACTGGCGCAGCCCATGCTGCGCATCGCCGGCATGCGCATCAACCCGAAGACCAACGGGCTGCACAACACGGTCTTCAATAGTTCGCTTGTGCTGCGCAAGATTCCCGAAGGTAACGAGATCAAGGTCGATCTGCCGCCGAATCCCAAGCTCATCCTGGGCCGCTGGAGCCCCGACGCCAAGAGTTTCACCTTCACCAACACCACCGCCACCGGAGTGGAGCTGTGGGTGGGCGACACCAGCGGCAAAGCGCGCAAAATCGAAGGCGTCCGCATTAACGCCGTCATGGCGGGAGGCGGATTCGCGGGCGGCGGGCGCGGCGGATTGGCACCGCCTCCCTCCGACGTGCAGTGGATGCCCGACGGCAAGACGCTCCTGGTCGAGATGGTGAAACCGAATCGCGGCCCCGCGCCTCCCGCGCCGTCGGTGCCGCCCGGTCCGCATGTGCAGGAGAGCCTCGGCGGCGCGCAGCCGGTCGTCACTCATGAAGACATGATGCAGAACCCGCACGATGAAGACCTCTTCGAATACTACGCCACCTCACAGCTGGCGCTCGTGGATGTGGCCACCGGCAAGGTGACGGCGGTCGGCAAGGCCGGCATCATCGATTCGGTCCGCATTTCGCCCGATGGTAAGGATTTCCTGGTCACTACCATCCACAAGCCCTTCTCCTATCTCCATGCGGCGCGCGAGTTCCCCAAGGAGATCGAGGTCTGGGATCGCGCCGGCAAGATGGTGCGCCACATCGCCAGCATTCCCCTCGCCGACCGCGTACCCATCAACGGCGTGCAGACCGGCCCGCGCAACGTTCAGTGGCGTCCGAACCAGAACGCGACACTGGTGTGGGTAGAAGCGCTGGATGCCGGCGACCTGAAGAACAGGGTTCCCTTCCGCGACCGCCTGCTCGCGCTCAAGGCGCCGTTCACCGGAGATCCCACCGAGGTTTACAAGTCCCAACAGCGTTTCAGTGGGATTCAGTTCTTCGAAAAGGGCGGCACTGCGCTCACCGAGGATGCCGAGCGCATGACGCGTACCGTGCGTACCTTCATGATCGAGCTCGACGACCCGGGCCAGCCGGCCAAGCTCGTCTGGAGCCGCAATCAGCAGGATCGCTATCGCGATCCCGGCACGCCGATGACGAAGCTGCTGCCCACCGGAGGACGTGTGATCATTCAGGATGGCGGCAACATCTTCCTCGCCGGCCTGGGCGCCGGTCCCACCGGCGATCATCCGTTCCTCGATCGCTACGACATTGCCACCGGCAAGAGCGAGCGCCTCTTCCGTTGCGACGACGATCACTACGAGGCCGTGGACGCCTTGCTGGACGCGCACGGAGACAAGTTCCTCACGCGGCGTGAGAGCCCTACCGAACCGCCCAACTACTACGTCCGCACGTCGGCGGGCCAGACGACGGCGATCACGCACTTCCCCGATCCGCAGCCAATCTTCCGCAAAGTGACCAAGCAGCTCGTGACCTATAAGCGCGCCGACGGCGTGCCCTTGAGCTTCACCCTGTACCTGCCGCCGGATTACAAGCCCGGCACGCGCCTGCCGACGCTGATCTGGGCTTATCCCTACGAATACAACGACGCCGACACCGCCGGCCAGGTCACCGGCTCGTCGAAGCGCTTCACGGAGGTGACTGGCTATTCGCAGATCTTCCACGTGCTGGATGGTTTCGCGGTGCTCGACAACGCCGCCATGCCGGTGGTGGGAGAGAATCCGGATGTGGTCAACAATACGTACATCGACCAGATCGTCGCCGACGCCAAGGCGGCCATCGACAAAGCCGCGGAAATGGGCGTCACGGATCCGAATCGAGTGGGTGTCGGCGGCCACAGCTACGGCGGCTTCATGACGGCCAACCTGCTGGCGCACTGCGACCTGTTCAAAGCCGGCATCGCCGAAAGCGGCGCCCACAATCGTACGCTCACGCCCTTCGGCTTCCAGAGCGAGCGGCGCACGTTGTGGCAGGCGCCCGACGTTTATCTGAAGATGTCGCCCTTCATGTACGCCGACAAGATCAAGACGCCGATGCTGTTGATCCACGGCGAAGCCGACGACAACGACGGCACTTTCCCGATCCAGAGCGACCGCATGTACCAGGCGGTTCGCGGCAATGGCGGCACGGTTCGGCTGGTCTTCCTGCCGTATGAGGCCCACGGCTATCGCGGAAAGGAGACTATCGAGCACGTGCTCTGGGAAAAATCGGCGTGGCTTAACAAGTACGTCAAGAACGCCGGTAATTCGGCCGTACCAAGCGCGAACTGAATGCGCGCCGCGGTTCTCCGCCAACCTGCTCACAGTCTCGCGATCGAAGATCTCCCTGTGCCCGAGCCGGGTCCAGGGGAAGTGCTGATGCGCGTCGAAGCCTGCGGCGTCTGTCGCACGGATCTGCATATCGTCGCGGGAGAATTGAAGCCCCTGCACGACGTGATCGTTCCCGGCCACCAGATCGTCGGCCGCGATGCCAAGACCGGCGTGCGCTACGGCGTCTCCTGGATGGGCGGCGTCGATGGCACCTGCGAGCTTTGCCGCAAGGGCCTCGAAAACCTCTGTGACCATCCGACCTTCACCGGCTACAGCGTGAACGGCGGTTATGCCGAATACGCCTTAGCGCGCGCCGATTTCTGCATTCCGCTGCCGGACGCTCCGGCCGCGCTGGAGCTCGCGCCGCTGTTGTGCGCGGGCATCATCGGATTCCGCAGCCTCCGTGTGGCCGGGGTGGAGCGCGGCGACCGCGTCGGACTGTTTGGCTTTGGGGCCTCCGCGCACCTCGCGATCGAAGTCCTCAAGCACTGGAACTGCGAGGTGTACGTCTCCACGCGCGGCGAGTCACACCGGAAGCTGGCGCGCGAGATGGGCGCCGTCTGGGTGGGCGGGGCCCTCGACCGCCCGCCCCAGCCACTCGACCGTGCCGTCACCTTCGCGCCCAGCGGCGACGTGGTCGTGGCCGCCCTGGCAAGCCTGCGCAAAGGGGGCGTGGTCGCGATCAACGCCATCCACCTGGACCGCATCCCGCAGTTCGACTACGATTCGCTCCTGTGGGGCGAGCGCCAGATGCGCAGCGTCGCCAACATGACCCGCGATGACGCCCGGGACTTCGTCAACCTCGCCGCCGCAATCGGCATCCGTCCCCGAACGTCGGTCTTTTCCCTGGACCGCGTGAACGACGCCCTGGCCGCGGTTCAGGGCGACGCAATCGATGGCGCAGCGGTGGTGGCGATGTAGTTTAACCCGCCAGCCGCCCTGTGCCTCGCAAAAAAGTTGGTAACTTTTCACCGCTTCCACCGTAATAGCTGATAAGCCATGAGTCGAATTGCGTCCGACATCAAATTTGCGCTGCGGAACCTGGGCCGCAGCAGGCTTTTTACAATCGTTGCCGTAGCTTCCCTCGCTCTTGGAATCGGCGCCAACACGGCGATATTCACCCTCATCGACCAGCTCATCCTCCGATTGCTCCCGGTGCGCGACCCCGAACAACTTGTGATGATCTGGACCACCGGCCCGCACATGGGCAGCAATCGCGGCTATCACATGGCTTCCTACCCCATGTACCAGGATTTCCAGCAGAAGGCGCCGGCATTTTCCTACGTCTTTTGCCGGCGCGAAACACCGCTCTCCATCAGCTTCGGCGGCCAGACCGAGCGGGTTGATGGCGAATTAGTCTCCGGCAACTATTTCCAGGCGCTCGGGGTCAAGGCGGCCATCGGCCGCGTGTTTTCCTCAAAAGAAGACGATCAGGTGTACAAGGGCCACCCCGTGGTCGTCCTCAGCTATCCCTACTGGGTGTCCCGATTCGCTGCCGACCCAGGTGTGATCGGCCAGAAGATGCTGGTGAACGATTATCCGATGACCATCGTGGGCGTGAGCGCCGCGGGCTTCAACGGCCTCGACCCGGCACACTCGCCGCAGATCCGCGTGCCAGTCCAGATGAAGCCGCTGATGACGCCAGGCTGGGACGATATCGGCGACCGCCGCAGCCAGTGGGTGCAGACGTTCGCCCGCCTCAAGCCGGGATACACGCTGGAATCCGCCAAGGCGTCCCTGCAGCCGCTGCTGACCCAGATCCTCCGCTTCGAATCCACCCAGAAGGAGATGAAGGACACGTCGGAGTTTTACCTGAAGCGGTTTATGGACCGCAAAGTCCTCATGCAGCCCGCGGGCAACGGTTTCTCGGAGATGCGGCGCGATTACGGCACGGCGCTGGTTGTCCTGATGTGCATGGTGGGCCTGGTCCTGCTCATCGCCTGCTTCAATGTCGCCAACCTGCTGGTGGCGCGCGCGGTGTCGCGGCAGAAGGAGATCGCGGTACGGCTGGCGGTGGGCGCGTCGCGCTGGCAGTTGCTGCGGCAGTTGCTGGTGGAAAGCCTGATCCTCTCGCTGGCGGGCGGCGCGGCCGGACTGTTGCTCGCCACCGGCATGATCCGCGCCCTGCTGCACTTCCTGCCACAAGGCGACTCGCTGTTCCTGCTCGATCCCGATCCCGACGGCCGCATCCTGGCCTTCAACGCCGCGCTTGCAATTCTGACCGGCCTGTTGTTCGGGCTCGCCCCGGCCGTGCAATCCCTGCGCCTGGACCTGTGGAACGCGCTTAAGGACGTAGTTGGCGCGGTCAGCGGCACCGGCGGCAACGTGCGGTTCCGCAAAGTCCTGGTGACCGCCCAGGTGGCCTTCTCGTTCCTGCTGCTCGCCGGCGCCGGCCTCTTCGCGCGCACGCTGTTCAATCTGAAGGTCACCGAGCAGGGCTTCCACGAGATCGATCGCCTCATCACCTTCCAGATCGACCCGGCCCTGAGCGGCTATTCCATGCCTCGCATGGAGACGCTGTACCGGCAGCTTCTGGAGAATATTCGCGCCACGCCAGGCGTGAAGTCCGCCGCGTACAACCTGGTTCCCGTGCTCAGCGGCGACGAGTGGGATTCCACGATGAGCGTGGAAGGCCACCAGATCAAAGACGGCGAAGACATGCAGGCCTTCATGAACGGCGTCTCGGCGGATTACTGGAAGACCATGGGAATCCCGCTGGTAGCCGGCCGCGACTTCAACGCGGGCGACGGCGGCGGTCCCTGCGCGGATTGCGAGGGCATGACCCGCACGAACGAAGGCAGAAAAGTAGCTATCGTCAACCAGAAGTTCGCCGAGCACTTCTTTCCCAGGCAGAGCGCACTCGGCCACCACATCGCCTTCGGCGAGAAGCCCAAGAAACTGGACATCGAAATCATCGGCGTCTCGGCCAACACACTCTACGAAGGCCCGCGCGAAGGCGTTCACCGCCAGGTGTTCCTGCCGTTCATCCATGTCGACTATCCCGCCGGCGTCACCTTTTATATCCGTACCGCAATGGATCCCGTGTCGCTGTACGCCGTGCTGCGGCGGCAGGTGCAGGCCCTGGATCCCGCCATGCCCGTGTACCAGATGAAGACCCTGGGGCGGCAGTTGGACGACACGCTGAGCACGGAGCGGCTCATCGCCACGCTTTCCGCCGCATTCGGCGTGCTGGCCACCGTGCTCGCGGCCATCGGGCTGTATGGCGTGATGGCCTTCGTGGTGGCCCGCCGCACCAAGGAAATCGGCCTGAGAATGGCGCTGGGCGCGCCACAGGGCAAAGTAGTCTGGATGGTGCTGCGGGAGACGCTGTTCCTGGTGGCCGCCGGACTGGCCATCGGTATCCCATCGGCGCTGCTTTTGAGCAAATACGTTTCGACTCAGCTATACGGAGTCAAATCCACCGATCTGGGCGCGGCAGCCGCCGCGCTGGTGATCCTTTCGATAGTCGCGGCCGGCGCCGGATTTCTTCCCGCGCGCCGCGCGAGCGAGATCGATCCCATTCAGGCATTGAGATACGAATGACAGGAGACGCGCAATGAAATACGTAATCGTAGGCCTGCTGCTGGCGCTGCCCGCACTGGCCGAATGGAGTTGGGAGAGCCGCGGCGAGTGGCACCGCGCCATCGCCGAGGCACACCGCCAGCGCGCCGAAGTGCTCCGCGAAGCTGTCCACGCACGCGCCCAAGCCTATCGTGAAGCGACGCGCGCGCGGGCCGATGCCCAACGCGAGGCCTCCGAGGCGCGACGCCAATGGCAGCAGGAATCGAGACAGATGCGTGAAGAGTGGCGCCAGCGAATGCGTGAGTGGCGCGAATCCTTCCGCGACTGGCGTTAGGCAACGCGACGGGCGTCAGGCGATCCGGCCCGCCAACTCCGCCAGCGCTCCCGCCAACACCGCCACGCCGCAGCCGATCGCCTCCGGCGCGGCGTACTCATCCGGCCGGTGGCTCACGCCGCCCCTGCACGGAATGAACAGCATTCCCGTGGGCGCGATCCGCGCCATGAACAGCGAATCGTGGTACGCGCGGCTGACCATCTTCTGAAAGGCCATCGCGCCCGCGCTCTCCTCCAGCGCCGCGATGATGCGCGGATCGCAGGCAGCCGGCGGATCGGCATTAATTACCTCGCGGCGAATTCGCACTCCGCGCCGCCCCGCGATCTCCGCGCATTCCGCCGCGATCTCCGCCAGCACGTGGTCGCGCCGCGCGCCGTCGATATCGCGTACGTCCATCTCGATCCGCACCTTGCTGGGGACGCTGTTCACCGCGCCGGGGAACACGTCGCAGACGCCGGTGGTGCCGACGGTATCGATGGCTCCGCTCGATCGCGCCACCCGTTCCACGGCGAGCACGACCTCGGCCGCGGCACAGAAGGCATCCTTGCGGTCGGGCATGAGCACGGCACCTGCGTGACCGCCTTCGCCCTCGATGAAGATGTGCCAGGTGGCAGGCGCGGCGATGGCGGTCACGATGCCGAGCGGAATCCCGGCGCGTTCCAGCAGCGGTCCCTGCTCGATGTGCAGCTCGACGAATGCGTCGTAACAGCCCGCGGCAAGCCGCACGCTGCGATAATCGCCGACCCAGTCGCGCAGAGACTTCCCTTCCCGGTCGCGAAGCTCCGAACCGTCCAGTAGACCCGCCAGCATGCGGCTGCCGAAGCAACCGATGCCGAAGCGGGTCGGCTCTTCCGCGCAGAAGACCACGAGCTCGATCGAGCGCCGCAGCCGCGCGCCCGCGCGCTGCAGCGCACGGATGGCCTCCAGCCCGGCGAGCACGCCGACTGTGCCGTCGTACCGGCCCGCGTGCGGAATGGCGTCGATGTGCGAGCCGGTGGCGACCGCGGGCAGATCCGGCTCCGCTCCCGCCCATTGCGCGAAGACATTGCCGATCCCGTCCTCGCGTACCGCCAGGCCGGCTTCGGCGCAGAGCTCGCGGACCCATGCGCGGGCGCGCCGGTCGGTCTCGGAGTAGACGACGCGGGTCACGGCGGGAGCGGGCGCGTCGCTGAAGGTCGCCAGCCTATCCAGTTCGCGCATGAGCCGGTCGATATCGATGGTCATCGGTTCCAGTCTTTGTAGATGAGGTATCTCGCAGGCTGCTTCCCGAGCGCGCCGAACCACTGCGGGCAGTAAGGAGCCATCCAGATGAAATCTCCCGCGGTCACCGGGTACCAGCAGTCGCCCAGCCGGTAGATGCCGCCGCCTTCGAGCATCAGCAGGCCGTGCTCCATGACGTGGATCTCGACCATGGGGAGCGAAGCGCCCGGCTGAAAGGTCATGGTGTTCACGGCGAAGTCGTAGGCCGGGTCTTCCGGCATCAGCACGCGGACTTCGAGGTCGGGGTCATCGCCGAGCGGCCGGGGCCTGATGTCCGCTTCACTGGAGTTGAGTGGCGCAGGGTGGGCGGCCTGCGCGGACACATACTCCTTCTCGATCACCGCCGCACGCGCGGCTCCGACCGCCGACACTTCCTCCGGCTGGTAAGCGTAACAACCCGGGCCACCGATGTTGAGCTCGCCCTCGAGCACATAGACGAAGCGCTGCAAGGAGCATGGCCCCAGTTTTCCACCAGGCTCGAACTCCGCCGAGTACTGCGCGAATCGCGCGCCCAATGCAGGAGCCGCGTGCACGATCGCGGTGCACTTCACCATGCCGGGAAGCGGCGCGCGCACGAACGTATCGGGCGTCAACAGCAGGTGGTCTTTCCGGTAGGCACTACGCGTGAATCCGAGGTTTTGCATGAACGAACTGTCCTCCTCCTTCCGCCATGATCTTGCCATCGAGAAACACGGTGCGCCCGCGGACGACGGTCTGCCGAATCGCGCCGCGAAATGTGGCGCCGAGGTACGGGCTGAATCCGTGGCGCTGGAACAGATTTTCCCGCGTCACGGTATGCCGGGCGTCGAGGTCAACGAGAACCAAGTCGGCATCATATCCGACTTCGATGCGGCCCTTGTTGGCGATGCCGAAGCGCGCCGCCGGGTTCGCCGCGGTGAGCGCGGCCGCGCGTTCCACGGGCACCATCTCGAGCAGCACCGCGAGCGTGGATTGGACGCCCGCCACTCCACCCCAGATGCGGAAGAAACTCGGGTCCTCTTTCATCGCTGGCGGAGCCGGAGAATGGTCGCTGGCCACGATGTCGATGTCGCCGCGGCTGACGGCGCGCCAGAGGCCTTTGCGCTCGCCGGCGCCGCGCAGGGGCGGCGCGCACTTGAGCACCGCACCCAGGCGCTCCATGTCCTCTTCGACGAAGTACAGGTAATGGGCGCAGGTCTCGATGGTGACGTCGACGCCGCGCTGCCGGGCTTCCAGCGCCGCTGTGACTCCCCGGCCCGAGCTCACGTGCACGATGTGGAGCTTCGCACCGGCCTCTTCGGCCAGCTCGCAGGCGCGGCGGATCGCGGTAACCTCGGCGAGCACAGGACGCGAGTTGAGGTAGTCGCGAACGCTGGCGCCACAGCAGCCGATGAGCTCGTTGGTTTCGGCGTGGACCGCGACCGGCAGGCCCAGGCGGGCGGCCTCCTGCATGCCTTGGAGGAGCGTGCGGTCGTCGGCGCGCGGGAATTCCGTAAGGCCCGAATCCGCCATGAAGGCCTTGAATCCGATCACACCGCATTCGGCCAGATCCGCCATGGCACCGCGATTGCCGGGGACGATGCCGCCCCAGAGCGCGAAGTCGGTAATGCTGGCGCGCTCCAGGGCGGCGCGCTTTTCGTGGAACTCGCGCGGTCCGACGGTGCAGGGGGAGGAGTTGAGCGGCATGTCGAAGAACATGGTGCCGCCGCCCGCGGCAAGTGCGCGGCTACCCGTGGCGGCGCCTTCCCAATCGGTGCGCCCAGGCTCGTTGAAGTGGACGTGCACGTCGATCAGGCCGGGCAGCATGGTGAGGCCGCGCGCGTCGATCACTTCACCACCGGCCGTTTTGGCAAAACGGCCGTCTTCGATCGCGATGTCGCCGTTCGCACAGCGGACGATCATGCGGGCCTCCAGGCTTCCAGGTATTTTGCGCCTGCCGCCAGCGCGGCTTCCACGTCGGCGGGCAGCACGTTCTCGTCGGGGTGGTGGCTGATGCCCCCGGGACTGCGCAGGAACAGCAGCGCGGCGGGCACCTTGGGCGCGAGGATCATGGCATCGTGGCCGGCGCCGCTGACCATGCGGTGCACGGTATAGCCTGCGGCTTCCACGGCGCGCTCCAGCGCCTCGCATTCGAGATCGACGGCGGGCTGGTCGAGCTTCTGCTCCCATTCCACGGAGAGGCCGCGGCGGAGCGCGATCTCGCGGGCGCCGCCGAGGATGCACTCGGTCATGCGCCTTCGCTCGCCATCGCGCGCGTGGCGGACGTCGAGGCTAGCCCGCGCAGTGCCGGCGATGACGTTGGCCACGCCGGGCTCGGCCGCGATCCGGCCGACAGTGCCGCCCCCGCGCTCCACCAGCCCGATCCACTCGGCAGCGCCGGCGAGCGCGTCGTGCCGCAGATGCATCGGCGTCGTGCCCGCATGGTTGGCTTTGCCGGTGAAGCGGACCCGGTAGCGGCTTTGACCCACGATGGTCTCGACGACGCCGAGCGGCAGGTCCAGGCTCTCCAACACGGGCCCCTGTTCGATGTGGAACTCGAGGTAGCCGCCGACATCGGGGGAGATCGCCGCGCCGGGCAGACCCGCCGGGTCGAGGCCGAATTCGCGAATGGCATCGAGCACGGCGGGGCCGGTCACAGGATCGCCGGCGAGCGCGCGGCTACCGATGAACGGCGTGCCGAAGCGGACACCCTCTTCCTCACTGAAGCCGACGACCTCAAGCGCGCATGCCGGGAGGCCCGCGCCACTGAGCGCGATGCCGATCATCACGCCGAGGATGCCGTCGAAGGCGCCGGCATGCGGGACCGTGTCGAGGTGGGAGCCGATCATGAGCCGCGGGCCCTCCCCGCGCACGCCGCGCAGGTTGCCGGCGGCGTCCACGTGAACGCGCAGGCCGGCGGACCGCATCCACTCACTCGCCAGCGCGTGAACCTCACGCATGGGCGCGGAGAGAAATGTGCGCGTGATGTGGCCGGGCTCCTCGGTGCATTCGGCGAGCCGGCGGCAGCGGGCGATCACCTCGTGTGCGTCCATTACGATCCCCGGTAGGTGGTGTACCCGAATGGCGAGACCAGGAGCGGGACGTGGTAGCGCGATTCGCCTTCGGCAATGCGGAAGCGCACCACGACTTCGTCCAGGAACTGCGCGGTCCCGAAATATGCGCCGATGGCGAAGACGAGATCGTATATTCCGGGCGGCAGATTTTCGTCCACGACCGCCCGGCCATCGGCATCGGTGGTGACGATTTTGCCCTGGAGCCGCACCTCGACCCCGGCGGCTGGGCGGCCTTTGGCGGTGTCGAGCACGTGCGTGGACAGGCGCGCCATCATTCTCTCCGCAGCGTGAGACCCAGGCAGCCGTAGGGCGGGCGGGGATCGGTGTAGATGTTGGGGGAAACCTGGTCCCAGGTGCGATTGTCGGCTTCGAGCCGGACTTCGCGGATGGCAGTGAATTCAGCGAGCATCTTGAAACCGATCTTATAGATGATCTGCTGGATGCTGCCGGATTCAAAGGAGAGGAAGACGTCGCATACCAGCGAGCGGACACCCGCGGCAAGCGACTGGCCGCCTGCGCCGGTCCACTCCACGTCGAGCCACATGTGCAGGGGGCGGTCGGTCATCTCGGGCAGGGTGGTGTATTCGTCGCGCACAAAGCCCGTAAAGGCGCTGCCGGCGAGCCGCAGCAGCTTGAAACCGTGAACTCCGCTGCGCTGCTCGACCACTTCCCCGCCCTGCCGCAACTCGATCACGGCCATGGCCCGCTCGGGACCTGCGGGCGTGTAGCCTTCGCCGCCGATCCAGGTATAGGGAATCTCCTCGGCCGCGACCTGTACGCCCTCGGTCTGGGGATACTTCGCCAGAAACTTTTCGGCCAGGAAGCGACAGTAGGGCTCGAGGTCCTGCCCGGTGAAGTTCGCCGTCTCGCGCTGGATGAAGTTCTTCATCGAGTCGGTGGCGATGAGGCCGGCGTTGTCGCCGGTCGTGTAGGTGGGCCAGAAGGCCTCGCCGTAGAGGAGCATGGTCACGTTCGCCCCAAAATAGCCGGGGCTGAGGCGGTAGGCGATGACATCGCCCTTGCCATAGTAGTTTCGCTTGCCGCCGCTGCCAAATGTGTGCAAGGAATTCATCCCTCCAGACGAAATCGCGCGATGCGGAACACCTGGTCGAGCGCGGTCCGGAATTCCTCTTCGCGTGTAGCCGCGACGCGGCGGCGCAGAGCTTTCAGAATATCGTGCCTGGTGGAACCTTTGACCGCGAACAGGAAGGGGAAGCCGAAGGTCTCGCGGTAAGTCTGGTTCAGGCGGGTCAGTTCCTCGTAGTCTTCGGCTGCGAGTTGATCCAGGCCGGCGCCGGATTGTTCGCTGACCGAGGCGGCGCTCATGCGGGCGCGGGCGCCGAGATCGGGGTGGGCGCGGAGAAGGGCGAGCTGCTCATCCTGGGTGGCGCGTTCCACTTCGGCGGCCATCGCGGCGTGTAACGCGTCGATGGAAGCGAAAGGGCGATGAGTCCAGGCACGCTCGGCTACCCACGGGGAGTCTTCGAAGATCCAGCCGAGGCGGTGGGCGAATTCGGATTGGGAGAGGGAATTGAGGTCGGGAAGGTTCATACTTCGTGCGAGAGAGCCGACGACAAGGACCGATCAAGCTCGCAGCGCGAGTCCGCCCCACTTCGGGCACTGTCGATCGCCCAGTAGACGCGTTCCGGGGTAGCGGGGCTGTCGAGGGTGATGACGCCTACGGCGCCGAATGCCGCGATGGCGTCGCGGATGGCCTCGCGCGCCGAGATGGCCAGCATCAGGGGCGGCTCGCCGACCGCCTTGCTGCCGAGGATTACGCCCGGTTCGGCCGCGTGCTCCAGGAAAGCTACGTTGAAGACTTCGGGGACCTCGCTCCACGAAGGGATTTTGTAAGTGGATGCTCCCGCGGTGGCGAGCCGTCCCTGCGCATCCCAGAGCAGCTCCTCGAGCGTGAGCCAGCCGAGGCCCTGGATATATCCGCCCTCGATCTGGCCGCGATCGATCAGCGGCGACACCGAATCTCCCACGTCATGCAGAATGTCTACCTGAAGGACGCGGTGATCGCCGGTAAAGCCGTCGATTTCGACCTCGGTGACGGCCGCGCCGTAAGCGTAGTAGTGGAACGGCCTGCCCTGGCCCACTGCGGGATCGAAGAGGATTCCGGGGGTGCGGTAGTAGCCCTGGGCGAACAGCGGGATGCGCTGCCGGTAAGCGGCCTCCACTACCTCTGCGAACGGGATGTGCTGCACCTGCGCGCCGGGAACCAGCGCGGCGCCAATTTCAAAGCGCACGGCATCGGCCGGACACCCGAGCATCAGCCCCGCGACCGGCGCCAGCCGCGCCACGAGCTGCCTGCAGGCATCGGCCACCGCGGCGCCGTTGAGATCGGTGCTCGCCGATGCCGCGCTGGCCGATGTATTCGGCACCTTGTCGGTGCGGGTCGGCATGATGCGGATGGCGTCGAGAGGCAGCCCCAGCGAATCGGCCGCGATCTGGCGGATCTTGGTGTGCAGTCCCTGCCCCATCTCGGTGCCGCCGTGATTGACCTGGACGCTGCCATCGCGGTAGATGAGCACCAGTGCGGCGCCCTGATTGAAGAAAGTCGCGGTGAAGGAGATCCCGAATTTTACCGGCGTGATGGCGATGCCGCGCTTGGCATGCGCGTGCCCGGCATTGAACCCGGCGATCGCCGCGCGGCGCCGGGCGAAGCGGCTGGTTGCCATCAGCTGCGTCCACAGGGTCTGGATGCGCGACGCGTCTTTGACGAGTTGCCCGTAGTGCGTGGTGTGACCTTCGCGGTAGAAGTTGCGCTCGCGGACCACCTCGGGCGGCAGGGCAAGGGTACGGGCGATGCGGTCGAGCACGTCTTCGATCACCAGCATGCCTTGCGGACCGCCGAATCCGCGGAAGGCGGTCTGCGAGGTCTTGTGCGTGCGGCAGACGTACCCCGCGGCCGCCACATTGGGCAGGTAATAAGCGTTGTCCAGGTGGAAGAGCGCGCGCCACATCACCGGGTCGGAAAGGTCGAGGCTCCACCCGGCGTCGCTGTAGAGCGTGACGTCGAGCGCCAGCACCCGGCCTTCGCCGTCAAATCCCGCCTCGAATCGCGCCAGGAACGGGTGGCGCTTGCCGGTGAGCGCAAAGTCGAGCACGCGGGGCAGGCGGACGCGGACCGGCCGGCGAGTCTTCCAGGCGCCCAGCGCGGCGATGGCGGCCCAATGGTTCGCCTGCACCTCCTTGCCGCCGAACGCGCCGCCCATGCGGAGGCATTCGACGGTCACGTGGCTGCGCGGCAGGCCGAGCACGCGCGCCACCACGTCCTGAGTCTCGCTCGGGTGCTGCGTGGAGGAGTGCAGCGAGACGCCGCCGGACTCGTCCAGCCAGGCGATGGCGCACTGGGTCTCCAGGTAGAAGTGCTCCTGCCCGCCGATGTGGAGCTCGCCCGAGAGGCGGTGCGGGCTGCCGGGCAGCGCCTCTCCGGCATTGCCGCGAGCCAGGCGGTGCGGCCCGGCATGAAAGCTCCCACGGGCAATGGCCTCCTCGATCGTCAGGATCGCGGACAACTCCCGGTAGCGCGCCGCTACGCGCGCGGCGCCGTGCTGCGCGGCCTCCAGAGACTCAGCCAGCACCCAGGCAACCGGTTGGCGGTGGAACAGGACCTCCGATGGAAACAGCGGTTCATCGTGCCGGCTGGGGCCGGTATCGCCTTCGCCGGGGACGTCGGCGGAAGAAAGGGTCGCAACCACGCCGGGTTCTTCGAGAGCAGGGCCGAGGTCGAGCTCCTCCAGGATCGCGTGGGCATGCGGCGCCATCACCGGCCAGGCGTGCAGCACGCCGGGGAAGCGCGCGACCAGGTCGTCGGTGTAGAGCGCTTCGCCGGTCACGTGGCCGCGGGCGCTCTCGTGCGGAATGGCCTGTCCCGCAGTCCTCACGCGGTCTCCTCGAAGCGAAACTTCGCGAGCAGGTTCTGCGCCAATGCCAGGCGATACGCCGCCGACCCGCGATGATCGCTGATGGGCTTAAGAGTGTGTGCCAGGACCTCCCGGGCGCGACGCGGATCCGCGACGGCCTCGGCATCGAATGCGCGCAGCGGCACGGGCGCGACTCCGCCATAGGCGATGCGGAGCCGTCCATCCGCGCCGACGGCGAATGCGGCGGCCACGGTGCTGATGTCGTCCATGCGGCGTTTGGCGGCCTTGTAGAAACGCACGACCGGTGGGAGCGGTTTAGGCAGAATCACCGACACGATCAATTCGGCGGGTTCGAGCGCAGTCTTACGGTAGCCGAGGAAGAATTCGGTTAACGGCAGCTCGCGCTCGCCTTGGGCGGACGCGAGCCGCACGCGCGCATCCATGGCGAGCAACAGCGGAGCTGCGTCGCCGATGGGCGATGCCGTGGCCAGATTGCCGCCCAGGGTGGCCCGATTGCGGATCAGCGGCGAGGCGAACAGCTCTGCGAACTCACGCGGAAGCACCGGGATCTCGCTCAGTGGAATCCCGGCGCCGATTTCGATTTCGGCTGGCGTCTCGCGCAAGGCCTGAAGCTCGCCAACCGCATCGAGGCTGATCAAGTAGGGATAGCGCCTCGAGCGTAGATTGGCCTCCACAATCAGGTCGGTGCCCCCCGCGATCCACTGCGCGCCCGGATGCTCCCGGCAGCGGGCGAAGCATTCGGCGAGCGATTCGGGGCGGGTGAAACCCGGACAATCCGCGGCGGAGATTTCTGGAGCCGGGCGCGCGAGGCGGCCGGCCCACGCGTCCTTGGGGGGTGGTCCAAGGCGCGCGGCGGCGGAAGCGATCGGGCGATAGCCCGTACAGCGGCACAGGTTTCCGCCCATGGCATGCGGGTGGCAGGGATCTGAGCGGCCGGGCCGGTACTGTTCCGCGAAGAGGCTCATCACGAATCCCGGGGTGCAGTAGCCGCATTGCGAACCGCCGCACTCGACCATGGCCTGCTGCACCTCATGGAGCGGCCCGCCGGCGGCGAGCGCTTCAACGGTGTAGATCTCCTGCCCGGCGGCCATGGGGACCAGCATCAGGCAGCTATTCACCGGGAGGTACGCGGCGCTGCCCGCGCGCCAGCGGACCATTGCGACGGTGCAGGCTCCGCACTCGCCTTCGGCGCAGCCTTCCTTGGCACCGGTGAAGCCGCGGTCGCGCAGGAAATCCAGGAGCGTAGTGTGGCTGCCTTGCTCGTCACAAACACGCAGGCCATTGAGTAGGAAGTCGATCGGCATGGCTCCCGGTTCCCGGCCGGGGTATTTTTGAAATTGTAACAAACGCCGGGCGCCCTTCTTGGGGCAGCCGCGCGGTATCTCAGGCGGACATGGCTTGTTCGAGGTCCCACTTCAGGTCCTCTACGTCTTCGATCCCGACCGAGATCCGCACCAGGTCCTTGGTAACGCCGGCTTCCATCTGCTGGGCATCGCTGAGTTGTTGATGGGTCGTCGACGCCGGGTGGATGATCAGGCTCTTAGCATCGCCGAGGTTGGCCAGGTGCGAGAAAATCTTGACGTTGTCGATGAGCTTGCGGCCGGCTTCGAGCCCTCCTTTGATGCCGAAGGTCACGATCGATCCCTGGCCCTTCGGCAGGTACTTCCGCGACAGGGCGTAGTAAGGGCTGGACGTCAACCCGGGATATTTGACCCACGTGACCGAGGGCTGGCTTTCGAGCCACTGCGCGACGACGAGCGCGTTGCGACTGTGCGCGTCCATACGGTACGGCAGGGTCTCGATGCCCTGGATGAACAGGAACGAGTTGAAGGGGCTCATGCAGGGGCCGAAATCGCGCAGGCCTTCCACGCGAACCTTGATGATCCATGCCAGCGGCCCGAAGACGTCGCTGAATACCATGCCGTGATAGCCGGGGCTGGGCTGGGTAACCGCGGGATATTTGTCGCTCCAGGGGAACTTGCCGCTATCGACGATCACGCCGCCGATGGAGGTGCCGTGCCCACCGAGGAACTTGGTGGCCGAATGGACCACGATGTCGGCGCCGTATTCGATAGGGCGGCAGAGATAAGGCGACGCCATGGTGTTGTCGATGACCAGCGGCACGCTGGCTTCATGCGCGATTTTGGCGACGGCCTCGATGTCGAGCACGTTCATGCGCGGGTTGGCGATGGTCTCGCCGTAGAGGGCCTTGGTTTTGGGCGTAATCGCCTTGCGGAAGTTTTCCGGATCGTCCGGCTCGACGAACTTGACGTCGATTCCCAGACGGCGGAAGCTGACGTCGAACTGGGTGTAGGTGCCGCCATAAAGTGTGCTGGCCGATACGATCTCGTCGCCCGGGCCGGCCAGGCCTGTGATGGCGAGGAATTGCGCCGACTGTCCGCTGGAGGTTGCCAGAGCGGCTATGCCGCTTTCGAGCGCCGCCACGCGCTGCTCGAAGACGTCGGTAGTGGGGTTCATGATCCGGCTGTAGATATTGCCGAACTGCTGCAGTGCGAACAGGGCGGCGGCGTGATCGGAATTGTCGAAGGTGAACGAGGTGCTCTGGTAAATCGGCACGGCGCGGGCGTGGCTGGACGCGTCGGGCGTGTGTCCGGCGTGCAGCGATTTGGTGGCGAATCCCAGTTCACGTTGAGGAGCTTTGTTGTCGGGCATATCTGAACAGGATACCGTGGCGCCGCCCACCCGGCTGCAGATGCGCGGACTACGAAAAAACGGGCTTCCTCGGCACGAATTGCGGGTATACTCGTCTGCAGAAGGTTAGTTCGAAACATTATTGGATTCCAGGGAGGTGCTATGTCCTGCCGTTCCCTTTTCCTCATTCCGCTGCTCTCGGCAACAGCAGCTTTCTCTCAAACCACCACCAGTCAGGAGATTTCCGGGCTGGTTCAGGACGCCACCGGCTCGGTGGTGCCAAACGCGACCATCAACGTAAAGAACAACGAGACAGGCTTTGTCCGTACGACGCAATCCAATGAGGCCGGGCTGTACGTGGTTTCGAACCTGCCCATCGGGACCTACGAGATTTCGGCGGAGGCATCGGGATTCAAAAAGTACGTCACCACCGGCGTCGTGCTGAACGTGAACTCAAAACTGTCGGTGAACGTGAAACTCGAAGTGGGCAACGTCGTGGACAAAATCGAGGTGAAGGCCGACGCGGCACAGGTGGAAACCACCACCGGAGAGGTAGGACGCCTGGTGAGCGGCGAGCAGGCCACGCAACTGCAGTTGAACGGCCGGAATTTTCCGCAATTGCTGCAGTTGCTGCCCGGCGTATCGACGACGTTCAGCAGCGGGTTCGGTCTGTTCGGCGGCTACGGCGTGAACAATAGCGCACAATCGGTGAACGGCAGCCGGACGGATACATTCTCGTGGAACCTGGACGGCGCCGACAACAAGGACAACGGAGGCGGCGGCAACAACTTCGTCAACATCAATCCGGACGCGATCGCCGAATTCAAGGTGCTCACCACGAACTACAGCGCCGAGTTCGGATACAGCGCGGGCGCGGTGATCAACATCGCGGTGCGCAGCGGCGCCAAGGAGTTCCATGGCGGGGCATATGAGTACCTGCGCAACGACGCAATCCAGGCGCGGGCATTCAACGCTACGATCAAACCAGAGCTGCGGTACAACAATTTCGGCGCCAACATCGGCGGCCCGATCTTCATTCCCAAGAAGTTCAACAAGGACCGCAACAAGCTCTTCTTCTTCTTCGGAACGGATTTCAAACGGCTGCGGCAGGGCGCGATCAATACCTGGACGGTGCCGACGCCGCAGCAGATCAACGGCGACTTCTCCGCGCTGGCATCCTCGAAATGGCCCAAGGATCCGTCGACGGGCGGGGTATTTCCGAACGGGATCATTCCCGCCAACCGGTTCAGCCCCAACAGCCATCGCCTGCTACAGAATTATCCGGCGCCGAACTACACCGGCAGCGGCGGGAACCTGGTCTTCCCCACGATGGCTCCTCTCAACACGAACCAGTATATTTTGAAGGGCGATTACAACATCAACGAGAAGAACCAGCTCTCGGTGCACTGGTTCCGGGATTATTACGAATCCCTGCAGAACCTGACCAACCTGGCGTTATACGAGCGTCACATACCGGGCACGAACACCAGCGCCCAGTGGACCTACGTGGCTAATCCCACCACGGTCAACGTGTTCCAGTTCGCCTTTACAGGAAATGTGATCAAGGAGAAGGTAGGCATCCGCGCGAATCCGATCTTCACAACCGATTTCTCCCGCCAGGGGGAAGGTATCAATTACCCGCTTATTTACAACGCCGCGGACTTTATTCCCAGCATCAGCCTTTCGGGCTACAACGGCCTCAGCGTGACGCCGCTGAACTTCGATAATTTCAACCGGATCTTCAGTTGGAAGGACGATTTCTCAAAGCTGAAGGGCAACCACAACTTGAAGGCCGGCATCCTGATCCTGCGCAGCCGAAAGAACCAGGACAATGTTCCGGCAATCAACGGCAGCTTCGCGTTCAATACCAGCGCGTCGAACACCACGGGCAACGTGGTGGCGGATGCGGTGCTAGGGAACTTCTACACCTACACCGAGGCTGGGAGTTTCCGGCAGGGGTGGTATCGATTCACGCAGATCGAGCCTTACGTGCAGGACGACTGGAAAGTCTCCAAGCGGCTGACGCTGAACCTGGGCTTCCGGTGGGCCTACATGCAGCCGCAGTACAGCGCGCTGCAGAACACATCCACGTTCCTGCCTCAGTATTACGTTCCGGGCCAGGCGCCGACGATCGTTGCTTCCACCGGAGCCATCGTTCCGGGCACCGGAAACCCGTACAACGGCCTGGTGCTGGGCGGCAGCAGCTTTCCGCAGTCGGCGACCGGCAGAGTGCCGGTGACCAACGATCCCACAGTGAAGGCGCTGTTCCACGATCTGCCGTACGGCGCCATGAACACTTATTGGGGAACCTGGGCGCCGCGATTCGGCTTCGCCTACGATGTGACCGGGAAGGCAAGCACTGTAGTGCGCGGCGGCATCGGCGTGTTCTATGAGCGAATCGAGGGTAACTTCATATTCAGCGCCGTGAACAATCCGCCGTTCATCCAGCAGTCCACCGTATACAACGGCAACGTGGAGAATCCGGCGGGCGCCACCTTGCAGGTGTTCCCCGCCACCATCAATAACTCGCACTTCCTGGATATGAAGGTGCCGCGAACCCTGAACTGGAGCCTGGGCGTGCAGCAGAAACTGAGCAAAGACATGATGCTCGACGTGGCTTACGTGGGCTCGAGCGCCGCTAACCTCTCTTACCAGGATGATATCAACCAGTTACAGCCCGGAACGCTGCAGGCTCATCCGGGCGTGAATGTGAATGCGCTGCGTCCCTATCCGGGCTACGCGGACATTTACCAATACGTAACCGGCGCCAACTTCATTTACAACTCGATGCAGGTGCAGTTCAAGAAACAAATGGCCGGCGGCGGGTTGTTTAACGTGGCTTACACGTGGTCCAAAGCCAGAACCGATGCCAACGCCTACAACTATCAACCGATGAACAGCTTCAACCTGCGCGGCGACTGGGGACCTTCGAGCTACAACCGCAACCAGGTCGCAGTGTTCAGCTACGTGTATCCCCTGCCCTTCTGGAAGAACGGACGCGAATGGTACAAGGTGGCCCTGGGCGGATGGCAGGTCTCCGGCGTGACTACGCTCCAGACAGGACTGCCGTTCAACCTCGGGCTGCCAAGCGACACCGCGGGTACGGGTATCGCCAACCAGCGTCCGAACGTGATCGGCGACTGGAGCGGGCCCACGCGCACGCAGTACCTGAACCCGGCCGCGTTCGCGGTGCCCCCCGCAGGGACGTTCGGGAACCTCGGAGCCTACGCGATCTTCTATCCTTTCTTCAACAACTGGGACGTCGCGTTGCAGAAGAATTTCCGGATTACCGAGAAGCTGAATACGGCCTTCCGCGCGGAGTTCTTCAATTTTCCGAATCACCTCTCCTACACGGCTCTGTCCACTACGGTCACTTCGTCCACGTTCGGCCAGGTGACCGGAGCGACAGATCCGCGGACGATGGAATTCGCGCTCCGGCTGAGCTTCTAACCAGCCGAGCGCCCGCTTTCGACACTTGCCGCCTAACCTTTTCTGACATAGGCTGTCTATGTCATGGAAGAGCGCGAAGCTATTCCTCCGGGAACGCTGGCCATGCTGATCCTCAAGACGCTGGCCCGCGGCGGAGAGATGCACGGGTTTGAGATTGCGGAGGCTATCCGGCGCCACTCGGAAGATGTTCTGCAGGTGGAGGAGGGGTCGCTCTACCCCGCCCTGCAGCGGATGCTGATGAAGGGATGGCTGACCGGCGAATGGAGCAAGACCGCGGAGGGGCGGCGGGCGCGGTACTACCAGGTCACCCCGGCGGGGCGGCGCCGGCTGGAGGCCGAACTGGAGAGCTACTATCGCGTGGCGCGTGCGATTGCGCAGGTGCTGGTGGCAGAGTAAGCACGGAGGTGTGGCATGGGGATGCGGGACCTGGGGCGGCGGCTGAAATACCTGCTGCACCGCGACGAAGCGTCGGGCGAGCTCGACGAGGAAATGCGGCTGCACATCGAATTGCGCACGCGGCAGCTTCAGGACCGCGGGCTCGGGGAGCGGGAGGCTCGCTACGCCGCGCGGCGGGAGTTCGGAAACCGCGCGATGCTGGAAATTGCGGCGTCCGACGTCTGGGGCTGGGGCCCCTGGGAGCGCCTGGCGCAGGACGCACGGTATGCGGCGCGGTCGCTGCGCAAGGCGCCGGGGTTTGTCGCTGTAGCGGTGGTGACTCTAGCGGTGGGGCTTGGGATGAACACGGCGGTTTTCAGTATCGTGAGCGCGGTGATGCTGCGCAGTCTTCCCTACCCGGAACCCGGGCGGCTGATTTCGCTGTGGGAGGAGACGCCACGACGGCAGGACGTAGGCACGCTGAACAGCTCCGGGAACAACCTCGGCGGTGTCCACGCGCGCACCAGGACTACGGTGGCCGCGGCGAACCTGATGGACTATCGCAAAGGCGCCGCGGCTTTTGAAGGGTTGGCCGGTGTGGAGACCGCCCGAATGAATCTCACCGGCAACGGCGTGCCGGAGCGCCTCATCGGCGAGAGCGTGACGGCCAATTATTTCACGGTTATGGGCGTGGCCCCGCAACTTGGGCGCACGTTCACGGAGGAAGAAGACCGCGAAGGCGGCGATCCGGTGGTGGTGCTCTCCGCTCGATTCTGGGAGCGGCGGCTCGGCAGCGATACGGCAGTGCTGGACAAGACGGTGATGCTGGATGAAAAACCTTACCGCGTGATTGGCGTGATGCCGCGGGGGTTCGAGCCCGTCACGCAATATGGCAACACCGAACCGGTGGAGTTCTTCGTTCCGGCGGCGTACCCGAAGGAGCAATTAGCGGCGCACGGGGATCACGATATCGGGGTAGTGGGACGGCTGAAGCCGGGCGCGACGCTTCGAACCGCGCAGGCGCAGCTCGATGCCGTGTCGGCGGCGCTGGCGGCGAGATACCCGGTTACGAATCGCGGCATCACGGCGGTGATCGTCCCGCTGCGAGACGACATCGTGCAGAGCGTAAGCGACTCGCTGCGCGCGCTGCTGGCCGCTTCAGGGTTGATCGTGCTAATCACGTGCGTCAACGTGGCCAACCTGCTGCTGGTGCGGGCCGTGGCCCGGCGGCACGAGACCAGCGTCCGCCTGGCGCTGGGCGCGGGCCGCGGCCGGATCGCGCGCGCGTTCCTGGGGGAGAGCATGCTGGTGTCGGCGGCGGGGTGCGCGGCGGGCATCGTGCTGGGGCGGGCACTGATGCAAGTTCTGGTGGCGGCGGCGCCGCAGACCATTCCGCGGCTGGCGACGGTGAGCATGGATTGGCGCGTGTTCTCGGTGGCGGCGGCGATGACGATAGCCGCCGGGCTCGTCTTCGGCCTGGCACCGGCGTGGCAGGCCTCGCGGACACGGCCCTCGGAGAGTCTGAAGGCAACCGAACGGCGCGGCGGCGGCACGGCGCAATCGCGATGGCGCGGCGCCCTGACCGTGACGGAGGTGGCGCTCTCCCTCGTGCTGATGGTGGGAGCGGGGCTGTTTCTGAAAAGCTTCACGACGATCATGGGGATGGACCTGGGCTTCCGGACGGAGCACGTGCTGGCGATGAATGTGAATCTGCCGGTGCTGCGGTACAAAACCGCCGACCTGCGGCTGGCTTTCTACCAGGAATTGGAACGGCGCGTGCGAGCGCTGCCTGGCGTGCAGTCAGTTGCGTACGCGAACCGGCTGCCGCTGCGCGGAGGATGGAGCACCGGGATTGAGATCGAGAACGTGAGCGAGAGCAATCTCTCGCCGGATTCACAGCCGGTCAACCCGGGCTATTTCGAAGCTCTGGGGATTCCGCTGGTCCGCGGGCGGCTGCTAACCGAGGAAGATCGCAAGGGCCAGCCGTACGTGGCGGTGGTGAACCTGGCGTTCGCGCGGCAGTACCTGAAAGGCGGCGATCCGCTCGGCCGGCGATTCCGGCGCGGTCCGCAAGCAGTGTGGTTTTCGATTGTGGGCATCGTAAACGACATCCGGCGCGGCGGTAAGACGAAGGATATGCGGCCGCAGATTTACCTCGCGGCGGCGCAGACCGACGGGTACCCGGTGCGGCTGGCGGACTTTGCGGTCCGGACGGCGGGCAACCCGCGGCTACTGGCCAACGCGATCCAAAGACAGGTGTGGGGGATCGATAAGGACCAGCCGGTGACGGGCGTGGAAACCATGGAAGAGCTGATCAGCGAGAGCGTGGCGGTGCAGCGCTTCCAGATGCTGCTGCTGGGAGTGTTTGCGGGCGTGGCCGTGCTGCTGGCCATGATCGGAGTGTTCGGCGTGCTTTCATACTCGGTGAACCAGCGGATGAACGAGCTCGGCGTGCGAATCGCGCTGGGCGCCTCGCCGGGACGAATTCTGGGGCTGGTGATGCAACAGGCGGGAGGGTTGGTAGCGGCCGGCGCAGCGTTTGGATTGGCGGGCGCCTGGGGGCTGACGCGGTTCGTGGGACACCTGCTGTTCCACGTGGAGTCGCACGACCCTGCGACGTATGCGGCAGCGGCCGGCATTCTGGCGGTGGTCGGATTAGCTGCGGCGATGGGGCCGGCACTACGGGGCGCGCGCGTGGACCCGGCGGTGACGCTGCGGGAGGAATAAGGTATCTTTCCGCACAAACAGATCCTATAGTTCGTGCAACGCCGAGACGACTCATCACACAATCAGACAAGCCCTTGGCGTTAATTGCGCCGCTTGCGCGATTCGAGTACACTCTTAGACCACCGCATCGAATTTTCGCCATTTGGGTTCGGAGGGGGGCTGAGACGATGCTTGAAAGGACTGACCAGGAGTTACCAAAGTCCGGTGACGGAGGATCCCCCGAGAGTAAGGACGTTGACCAGAAGAAGTCTTCGTCCGACGATCTTATCTCCTACAAGCGCACCGAACTTGGATGTGTTACCGACCTGAGGCGGCTACTGGACATCGCCGTCAGAATCGAGCTCAATCGATCCATCCTGCAACTGACCGAGGATGTGCTGAAGCGGGTGGAGAACAAGTGCTTCTCCATCGCCGTCGTGGGTGAGTTCAAGCGGGGCAAGAGCACTTTCATCAACGCGCTCCTGGGCCGTGAGATCCTGCCCGCGGATATTCGCCCCTGCTCGGCCACGCTGAATCGGGTCACGTACGGATTACGTCCGTCGGTCACGATTTACTTCAAGTCGCAGAGCGGCGAGCCACCCCGCGTGGAAGAAATCGGGATCGATGAGCTGGAGAAGTACGTCACGAAGCTGACGCCGGAATCCAAGAATACTTCGGCGCAGATCGAAGAAGCAGTGATTCACTACCCGACGGAATACTGCCGTCACAACGTCGATATCATTGACACGCCGGGACTCAACGACGACGAAACTATGACCGGGGTAACCATGTCGGTAATCCCGAAGGTGGACGCAGCGATTCTGGTAATCATGCCGGAGTCGCCGTTCTCAGGATACGAAGGCGATTTCCTGACCAAGCACCTGCTGCTCCAGGATCTGGCCCGGGTGATGTTCGTGGTGACCGCCGTCGACCGTCTGCGAAAGCCGAAGGATCGCGAACGTATCGTGACGGTGATCGAGGAGCGGATTGCCGAATCGGTGGATTCACGGCTCAAGGAGCAATTCCCGCCCGAAAGCGAGGAGTTCAAGCGATACCGGCAGCAGATCGGACGCCCGATCGTGTTTCCACTATCGGCCTACCAGGCGCTCGAGGCGCAGCAGGAGAATGACGAGGAACTTCTCAAGGAGAGCCAGTTTGCGAAGTTCACTTCCGCCCTGGAGCAGTTCCTGACACACACGCGGGGCGCTATCGAACTACAGGTACTGGCCAATCGAATCATCGCCAGCAGCGACGAAATCGTCAAGAAGATCAATATCGAAGTCGGCGCCCTGAATATGGGGCAGGAAGAGTTCCGCGCGGCGTATGAGGCCTCATTGGCCCAACTGGAGAACTTGCGCCGCCGCCGCGACCAGGAGATCGGGAAGATCGAGGACGCGGAGGCGCGAACCACGGCGCGCCTCGAACCAGTGGCGGCGCGTATCGGGGATGATTTGAAGAAGGCCGCGCTGGAGGTGATCGACAGCACGCAGGTAACTACCGATGATCTCTCGCAGGCCAAACTGCCGCAGTTGACGGAGCAGTTGGGCCGGAAGGTCTCCGAGGCGGTCAAGGTGCGGGCGCTGCGCGCGGGAGAGGCGCTGCAGCTCGAGATCGAACACGACCTGGAATCGGAGCTGAATCGGCTCAATCATTTTGCCGATGTCGTTGGCGCGACCCTGAGCGGCATTGAGGGCCAGTTCGGCGCCGTGCAGGTGGATCCGTCCGAGCGGCCGAGCATCGGCGGCGAGAGCTTTGCCGCCGCGCTCTCAGTCTTCACGGGTTTCGGCGGCATCTGGTCGGGCTACCGGGAAGCCGGTGTGAAGGGCGCCGCGGTAGGGGGCATTGCCAGCTTGGGCACCTGCGTAGCGGGAGGCATGCTGGCGGCGGCCTTGAGCATACCGGTTACACTGCCGGTCGTGTTGGGGCTGGGAATCATCTCGATCTTCACCGGCGGGTGGGCCGTGGGGCGGCTGTTCGGCGCCGACCGGGTCGAGAGATTCCGGGAAAAATACCGGGCGGCGATCCAGGAACGAATCGACGAGGAGCTTCGCGAGCGGGACCTCGCTGGTTCCGTGAAAAAGAACATCTCGAGTGTGTATACCGCCGTCAAGGAGAAGGTGATCGGAGAGGTGACGGCATCGATCGAGCAGACTCAGAGCACGCTCGACGATATGCGGAATCGGAAAGCCCGGGACGAGGCGCTCACCGAACGGAAGCGGCAGGAGTCCGAACAGACTCGCGATGAGGTTCTGGGAATTCGCGTCAAGGCGCTGCGCCTGTCAAACCAGCTCGCGGAGATCGCGAATGTCTGATGTGGTTTCGGATAACCCGACAACGACAATTCCCCTCAATTTCGGGGCGTTTCTAGAGGAGCGGCGAAGCGAACTTGCGGAGCACACGGCCGCCGGCGGCATCACCGACTACGCGTTCGGGTTCGATCACAGCCTTCGTAAGCGCATTGCCTCAGTGGCGCCGGCGCGCTACCTGGTCAGCATGCTGTCGGCAACAGCCGGACCCATCCTGAGGCATCTCCACCGGCTGGAAATGGTGGCAGTCGGTCCGCGCCAGTTTCCGGAAATCCACTCCTCGGGCGCGGCGTGCGCGCGCAGGCTGGGAATCGGCATTCCGCAGATCTTTATCGCCCCGGCGAAGGATCTGGCAGCGTACACGTTCGCGACGGACGATACCGCGCCCACTCTGGTGCTTTCCGGGGGGCTGATCGAAGTGCTGGAGCCGGCTCAACTCCAGTTCGTGATCGGCCATGAATGCGGGCACATCCATAATCTTCATGGCGCCTACAACACCGCGGTTCAGAATCTTACCAATCCGCTGGCCAAACTGATTTTCGACAAGATGGTTGGTTTGGGCGTGGCCATGGAGCTGGTCAAGTCCGTAAGTCACACCAGGATGTTGGCGACCGCGATCACCGGCGCCCTGAAGATGTTCTTTCTCCACTGGAGCCGCGCCGCCGAAGTGACCTGCGATCGAGCCGGTTTAATCTGCTGCGGCGACCTGGAAAGCGCGCAGAGAACCCTGGCGACGATAGCCACGGGCGGCGTGACCGCGCTGCGCGGCCTGAACATCGACGAGTACCTGCGGCAGCTCGAGCAGACGCGAAAGTCGCCGGTGAAGCTGTTGGAGCTGTTCGAAAGCCACCCGCTCATTCCGAAGCGCATCGAAGCGCTGCGCCTGTTTGCCGAGAGCGAAGTGTTCTGCGCGTGGCGCCCGGAACTCCGGCGCGCGCCACGTGTATTGGACAAGGGGCAACTGGATGCGATGTGCGGCCGGGCTATCGGGATCTTAGGGCCCGGGAATGCCGCCGGAGGAACGGCCGCATAAGGTGAACGCGAGCGCGACCATGGAACGGCCCGTCGTTTTCTTGAGCTACAGCCACCGGGATGAGCAGGAGAAGGAAGAACTGGTGGCGCAACTGAAGGTCCTGCATCACGACGGCATCGAACTGTGGGTAGATGACGATATCCACGGGGGCGCCGACTGGGAACAGGCAATCTCCGAGCACATCGAGCGGGCGAACGTCGCCGTGTTGCTGATCAGCGCCAGCTTCCTCACCTCCGAATTCATTTGCAGCAGCGAGGTTCCGAAGCTGCTGCAGCGGCGGGATTCAGGCGCGCTGACGATTTTTCCGATCGTGGGGAAGGACTGCGCGTGGCAGTCGGTGCCGTGGCTGCGGTCGATCAACTTACGGCCAAAGAGCGGTCACCCGGTATGGGCGGGCGACCAGGACGCGACTCGCCAATACCTGGCGGAAATCGCGGGGGAGATCGCAAAAGCCGCTCACGCGTCTGTCGCGGACCGGACAGCGGGAACGAGACAGCGACAGAAGGCAAGCGACCAGCGTCCCACCGTCTACTATGAGCCGGGGCTCTATCGTAAGCAGTTCCTGGAGATCTTGCGGGGTTTCTCGGACTCGATTCAGACCGAGTCCATGGAGGGCCTGTTCGGCCGGGAAGCGTTGCGGCACTGGCGGCAACACGAGGAGTCGATTCGCGAACACCTGGAAACCGAGTTCAGCCTGGCCGTGATCGGACCGTTCAAACGCGGCAAGTCCACACTGATCAATGCTCTTTTGGGAGAAGAGGTGGTGACTTCGGACATCGGCCCGGAAACCGTCACCATCAATGAAATCCGGTACGGCGAAACGCGCGGCGTGACAGCCTGCCTGTCGGACGGCGGACGCCTCGACCTGTTGCCCGAACAGATCAAACGTGAAGAGCTGACGCGGGTTTTGGAGCCCGTGCTCCAACGGGTCAGCCGTTTGGACGTGCGCGCGCCAGTCCAGTGGCTGCAGGGGTTGTGCCTGGTCGATACGCCCGGCACCGGAGACCTGGTGCAACGTTTCGACCGGACCGTGCAGGAGTATCTGGCGCGCGCGGACGCCGTGTTGTTCGTGCTTTCGCCCCTGGATCCATTCTCCGAAGCTGAACGCTCCTTTTTGCATCTGGCAGTTCTCCCGCAAGATTTCGCCAAGGTGATCTTTGTTGTGAACATGCTGGACAAGGTCCGCGGCGACACGGATGCGGCACACGTGCTGGAACATCTCCGGCAGAAAATCGAGCAGATGTTTCCCGACGCTGCGCTGTTCGACGTCAGCGCGTTGGACGAGCTGGCCCGATTGAGAGGCGAAGAGCGCGTGCTTCCGGAACGCAGCCAATCTCTGTCTGCGAAATTCGGGGTTTTCCGGGCCCACTTGCAGGAATCGGTTCTGCAGAACCGCGACCTGATCCAGATCGATCGCGCCGCGGCGGAATTGAAGCGGCTGCTGGAAACGGTGGAAAGCCAGGCGGAGCAGGTCCGATGGGCCATGGAGGCGGGCGAGAACAAGCTGCGCGCTGCCATCGAGGCCCGCCAGGACACGAGCTCGGCCCTGCATCTGCGCATGAAGCAGAACGCCGAGGCCCTGACTCGAAAGATCATGCGACTGGGGGACGAAGCTCGCGGGTGGCTGGACGCCTTTCTCGACCGGTTGGAGAAGGTGGCGGCTCTCGACCTTGCCAGCTACCCGGCGGAAGATCTACATCGCCATTTCCCGTTCTTCCTGGCCGACGCTCTGCGCAAAGCCATCTATCGGTGCCTGGAAGCGCACCGTCCCGTCATCCTCGAAGAAATCCGATCCGCAGCGCTTCCGTTGGCTGCAGGGAACGGGGATACGGCGGACTGGAAGGATATTCTCGCGGCGCGGGAAGCGGAATCGGTGGTGCCGGGTCCGGCGGCAGAGACAGCTCTCGGAGACGCGGTTTGGGAGAGGCTGGAGGTTGCAAAGCTGATTTTCGAACTGGCTCAGACCGAGGTGTTCGCCGTGGTCGCGGCGCTGATGCAGCATTTCAGCCAGCCGGGGCGTGACCGCCAGAAATCCTTCTTATATCAACAGCAGTTTCTAGGCTCATTTCCGGAGCTGCGCCGGTCCGTTCTGAAGCAGGCCGAAGATCTGTATTCAGGCATTGCGTCGCGCGTGGCCGGTGAGCTGAGCCGGCAACAGCAGCACAATCTCGAGGTGTCGCTGAGTGCGTTGCGGCGGGGACAAGAGATGACGTCCGACCGAGAACGCGAGCGGCAGCATTTGATCTTGAATCGCATACCCTCCCTGATTGCGGAGACCACCCAGGCCGTGCTCTCGCTCCAGCAGCGGTTGTGTCCGGCACCCTTGGAATCGAAAGACGATGGATCTGATCGACTGGCAGTCCGATATTCAGCATCTTCGTGACCTGGCCCGCAAGCTGGGATTGGAACACGCCGCAGCCGCTCTGGCAGCGGCCGGCGAGTCTGCCCCGGAGCGGCGTGACCAATGGATCCGGGCGGCATGCGAAGGGATGCTCCAGGAAATCGCGCTCCGCCAGGGATCCCTGCCCGCCCGCCGTGGGCTCGATAAATGGGAACGTTGTACCCCTGGGCTGGCCGGGTTGGAGCAAATGAGCTGGCGCGAAATGGCCCACGTGCAGGACTCGGCCACGCGTTGCGCAGCAAGCGCCAGAGCCACGGCGGAGAACCTGCCGGCGATGCTGTGGGCGAAATGCCGAGGAGCCCTGGCGGCAGCGGCACTCAGCCCCGCGGATCTATCCAGCACCGGCAGCGAGCAGTTCCTGGCCCGGCTGCGGCGCCGCCTGGCCGGCGACATCGATGCCGCCGTTTGCAATGTTGCAATGCAGATTCAACGAGACGTGTTGCGGGAACTGGTCACCGCCACCGAGTCTATGTACGGTCTTGCCTGCGCCACCGAAGAGATTTTGCGTGCCATGCGGTACGGCACCAGCATCGGGTACCGACCCTCGCTATCGGGGCAGCTCAAGGAGCGGCGAACCGCCTGGCAGATGGAGGCGCGGTCCCTGGAAAGCAGGGCGCCGGCAGCGGAAGCCGGATTCCAGGCCGGCGCGCTTTTCTGCGGGTTGGGCGCTGTTTCCATGGCGGCTGGATTGGAAGCGCTGAGTTCTTCTCAACTACCGCCGCTTTCGCCATTCGGCGAATTCAAAGAGGCTTTGATGGGCGCCACATACGCGTTGATGCAGCGGGAATGGGAAACGAAGCGCTGCGGGATCTTGAATGCCGTAGACGCGCATGTGACCGAATCGTTCGCCCGGTTGACACGCTCGATGGACGAAGGATTCCTGGAAATGCAGCGCGAGATGGCCGCGCCTGGCAACAGTTCGTCGCGTGAGGAAGAGCAGGTTGAAACTACGCGGCTCGAAGTTCGGGAGATACTTCGCCATGCGGGGGGCGGCTCCCTGTGGGAGAAATCGGCGTGAACGATTCATCTTCTTCCGTCTCGTTCCTGAGTCATCGCCAGGCGGAGTTCGCGCTGGTGGCGGAACTCGGCCGGTTGCGCGCCGCGGCGGCAGGTCTGGCTCTGGAAGACCTGGCCGGCAGGATCGAAGAAGCGCGGTCGAGCATCGAGAGCCACCACTTCTCGATCGCGGTGGTTGGCGAATTCAAGCGGGGCAAAAGCACGTTTATCAACGCGCTCCTGGGGAAGGAGATCCTCCCCGCGGACATCGTCCCTACATCCGCCACCATCAACCGGGTCACTTATGGTCTCAAACCCACGGTGCGAGTTGTCTTCCGCGACGGCGGGCGCGAACAGACGATCGACGTCAGCGACCTTCCGGAATTCGTAACCAAGCTGACGCCGGAAGCGGAGGCAGTCGCGTCAACCGTCCAGGAAGCGATCGTGTACTACCCGGTTCCGTTCTGCCGGAACAATGTAGATATCATCGATACGCCGGGACTCAATGACAACCCCGCGATGACGGAAGTGACGCTCGACGTTCTGCCGCGCGTGGACGCGGCGATACTGGTGGTCCTGGCGACGGCGCCATTCTCGCAAACCGAGGCAGTGTTTCTGGAAAAACTACTGGTTGAGTACGGACTGGGAAGCGTGGTCTTCGTGGTGACCGCGATCGACCGCCTGCGCCACAGAACCGATCGCGAGAACATCGTGAGCACGGTAAGAGAGCGCATCGCCGACTGCATCCGCCAGCATGCTGTGAAGCGCTTCGGGGAAGGGACCGAGGCGTTTGAGAATTACCTTCGCCGGGTGGGGGAGCCGCGCGTTTTCGGTGTTTCCGGCTACGATGCCCTCACCGGAAAGATGGACGGCGACGAAGCGAAGCTGGTGGAAAGCCGTCTTCCGGAGTTCGAAGAGTTCCTGGAACGATTCCTCACGGAAGAGAGTGGGCTGGTGGTGCTGAAGACGCACGCGGAGCGGGTCACGACCTTCGCTAACAGCCTCGTGCGCGAGACGGCCACACGGCTGGGCTCACAGGCGCCGGCGGGCGAAGGGCCGCTGGACGGAGCGCCAGGCGCACTTCTGGGGCACCTTGAATGGCTCGCGCAGGACGCAAAGGATCGCCTGGACGAGCAGCGCCGCGAGGCCCAGGCCCACTTGCGGTCCCTGTTTCAGGGGGCGCCTGGTATCATGCTGGACGCCGCGGGCAAGTGTTTGGCCGACCTGAGCGCGAGCGTCGAGGATCTCGATCCGCCGCGGCTGGCATCTTACCTCAAGGGCTGGGAGGACAAGCTGACCGAAGCTCTCCATGCGGCCGCGCTCCGGTGCGCGTACCAGTGGCTGCCCGAGTTAAGGCCACGAATTGAAGAGGGGATTGCGGGGCTGGTGCGCTTCGCCGTGGTGTACGATCGCGTAATGCTTCACGCCCGTTCCGCGACGCCGCGCAACGAGGCGACGCCGCACATTCGGCCGTTCCCCGCGCCGATGGTCCAGAGTCTGGGTTGTACGGCCGGGTTCGACGGCACTGATACGGAAGGCGCGGTCCAGATTCTGTTTGACGCATATGCCAGTGAGCGCAAGGCGGGACTGAGGGACGCCTTGGCGATGACAAAGGGCTGGTCCGCCGGAATCGACATCCAACCGATGGCCGCGGCGGGGCCGAACTTTACCAGGAAGGCTATGGACCTCATTCGGATCGAGAAGTTCAAGATGCAGCTCCGGGCCAAGTTCACGGAGACGGTCTCACAGCATCTTCAGCAGACGTGGGGTGCGCGGGAGCAGGCTCTGGACCGGCAGGTTGCCGAAGCGTTTGCCTTTCTGGCGCGGCAGATCGAGCAGGCCCTGGATGAGATGAGAGCGGTGCGCGCCCAGCTTCTGTCGGAGCGCCAGCGGTGGATTGCCTGGGAGGAGCACGAGCGGCGGCGGATCGAGCAAGTCGATGCCGAGGTCCGCGGCATCCATGAGCGGGCCAGGGCGTTGGCGAGGGAACTTCACGCCCTTCAATTCAAGGTACTGCCCAAGACCGCTTCGGGCCAGGCGGGCGGAAGCTGACCTACCCCGCCGAGATCCCCTCGCCCGCGCCCTTCAGGTTGGCCCGCTTCATCTCGCTCCACTTGCGCGAGAGGATCACACCGTCGGCGCCGCCGCGAAATGCCGCCAGCACGGCATCGCGCGTTCCGTTGGGCGTGGACTTCGAGCTGTTGGCAGCGGTGGGAATGTCGATATCGATGCCTGGCCAGAGCAGCGTCTTGGTGCCTTCGAGCGCGTCGTGCGCGCGTTTGGCCTCGCGGTAGACGTAATCTGCGGAGAAGCCGGTGTGCGGCAGTGTTGCCAGGGGCTGTTCGTGCGGGTAGTCGAGCACGCGGTAGTGGAAATCGAGAAGCTCCTGGCCGGGGACGTCGCCGTAGATGGTGCGGCCGACGGCCCCGATGTAGGCGGCCATGCGTTCGCCGCCGCAGTTGTGGTACATCACCATCTTCAGAAAATCGGAATACTTCGCCAGCTCGGTGAGATCCTGCTCGGCGCGGTACATGGGACTGAACGAGTTCTGGTGCCAGATGTGCCAGCCCACACCCACCGAGGGCTTGATCGACTTCACCTTGGCATGGATGGCGGCGTAGGTTTCGCGGAGGCTGTCGTGCCAGAGCTGTTCCCAGGCGAGCAGCTCGGGATAGCGCAGCATCAGCCGCCACAGGGTGACGTAGTAGCCGTCCACGGGACGCCTGCCGCCGCGCACGAACTCGGCGAAAACGGTGAATCCGGCGCGGGCGCGCGCCACATCGATGCCACGGCCCTTGGCCTTGCGCTCGCAAAACTCGCAGAAGCACGTGAGGCCCGCGGAATTGGAGCCGCGCGTGAGGTTCGCAAACGCGCCATGGCGCTCCGAGCCCCACATGATGCCATCGATTTCGTGCGAGCGCGTGTAGTCCTCCACGGTGCCGAGGAGCCAGTTCCGGTAGTTGGGATTGTTGAAGCAGAGCGTGACCGCGGGGCGGCCGTCGAACTGGCGTTCGGCAGCCTGGGCAACGTTGGGCACGTTGCGGTTCCACACGTCTTCGAACCAGCAGATTGTCTTCATACCCCGCTTCCGCGCCTCCGGCAGGACAGCTTCGAGCACGTCGAAGTCGCCGAGGTCGGGCGCGCGAAAGTCCTGGAGCACGGTGTCCTTGTAGTACTGCGGATGGGTCTTGGTGTAGCTGCCGCCTTTGAACGTATCCGTGTCGTACTGCTGCTTGCCGTGATCGGGCAGCGGTTGGCCGGGCACCTGCCGGCCGGCGATGCCCCGTCCATAAGTGAACGTCGCGACGAAGAGCGTGTTGATGGAAGCGTCCTGCTGGAATTCATCGAGGACCTTGTCGACTCCTTCGTCCACGAACGAAACCGCGCCCACCTGGATGCCGATCATCCGGGGATTGGCTGCGGGAATGTTTCGCGCCGCGGCCAAGCCGGCGGCCACCGATTGAAAAAAGTTGCGGCGGTTCATGTATGGCAAGTTATCAGAAAACCGAAGTCCCGAGTGTCGCTCAACGCCGCATTCCGCCGCCAGGTAGTAAACTCTTGGATCATGAGACTGCTCTGTGTTGTGCTTCTCTCGGTCCTTTCCCTGGCGGCCCAAAGCCAGCCCGCGCCTCCGAAGAAGGGCCCGAATACCCCTCCTCCGGAAGCCGGGGACGATGTTCGCGGTTACAACGACACTCCCCAAATACCGGGCCAGAAGTGGAGAGTTCACGACATGGAACGGCCGCGACCGGTGAAGGTTGCGCCCGGCGCTTATGTGCATGAAGACCCTCCCGCGGATGCGATTGTGCTGTTCGACGGTAAAGACCTTTCGCAATGGGTCACCGTGGCCCGCGGCGGGGCGCAGCAGGAGCCCAAATGGAAGGTCGAAAACGGCTACATCGAAATCGTGCCGCGCACGGGCCGGCTGGTCACCAAACAGAAGTTCGGAGATTGTCAGCTGCACATCGAATGGCTCGTCCCCAAAGAGTCGGTGGGCAACGGCCAGGGGATTGGAAACAGCGGCGTGGAGTTCATGACGCGGTACGAGATTCAGGTGCTCGAGTCCTACGAGCATCAGACCTACGCGGACGGCGGCGCGGGCGCGATTTACGGCGTCTGGCCGCCCTTAGTCAATCCGGCGCGGCCCATGGGCGAATGGAACGTCTACGATATCTTCTTCGAAGCGCCGCGGTTCGAGGGGGACAAGGTCGCGAAACCGGCCTACGCCACGGTGGTCTTCAACGGCGTCCTGGTGCAGGACCACAAGGACTATCTGGGCACAACCATCTGGCGGCGGGTGGGGACTTACACGCCGCATCCGGCAGAAGAGCCGCTAAGCCTTCAGGACCATTCGCAGCCGGTCCGGTTCCGCAATATCTGGATTCGCAAGCTGAGTTCTCCGGACGGGCAATAGCTCGGGTATCGGGCCTCAGAAGCCCGCCTGATTGACCTCTGAGAGCCCGGCAGTGCCGGCAGGCTGTAACGAGATTGCAATCTGCCCTAGCACCTGGTGGGCCTTCGCAAGCACATCACTCGGGCATCGCTGGGCTGATCTGGCGCGTTCCGAGCTTCTGGGAACTAATACGATTTCCATGGCCGGCCGGTATTGGCTCAGGCGGGCCGCCAATGCTTCATCGCGGCCGTCGAGTTGCAGAAGCATGACATGAATGGGCCTGGAATGTCCGATCACGATCTGCAGGGCATTCTCGGCGCTCCCGGCGTCCAGGACAAGATAGCCGCACCGCTGGAACTCCCGTGTCAGCTCGCAGCGCATGTCGTTGTCTACGGCTGCTACGAGTATGGTCGGATGGGGCGCCGGCCCGTCCACCTGTGGAATGCGCGTCTCGAGTTTTGGAGCAGGGCTCGCCAAGGCCAGGCTCTCCTTGTCCAATGTCGACTCCGTTTCAGATACGAGCCCGCGCGAGTCGAACCCCGGGAATATTGCTGAGGTTCATCAAAACTCGGCACACCGATTCGGTCCGCAGTCTATGAACAAGAACGGGATGCTCAGGTCAACCTGAATGGCGACACGAACAGCGGAGCTGAGATCGGGGGACATACCCAACTCGCTACTGAGTTTGGAAACATCTTCCCCCCTTTCCGCCACGGAATCAAGGAGCCTGTTCGAGTGGCAGCCTACTCTGTGTAATAAACATTACCCGGCATCGGTCCAAGATGATCCACAGAGAGCAGCGCCACAACGCGCGTGAGCGGATCTGCTCCTCAGCCGGAGCGCCGAAGCAGGCTACACTGGATCGCTGGTTGATAGCAGGCAGTACGGGACCCGGCGGGCTGCGCCGCGTCTCTCGCCGGAGGGCATTTTCCGTGTATTCGCTATCTGAGACGTTCCTGTTGAACAACCGGGTTAATTTGAATTTGCTGGACGCACTGTCCGATGAGCAACTGGCATACAGCGCGAACCCGCGGGCGCGAAGCGTGGCCGACCAGTTGGCTCATCTGCACAATGTCCGCGCGACGTGGATGGAGGTCGTGTCGCCGGAGAGGAAGCTGCAGAAGATCGGCAAGGGCGCCTCAGGCCGGTCGGATGTGCGAAAGGCGCTGGAGATCTCGGCGGAAGCGGTGGCTGCGGCAATCGCGGAAGCTGAGCAGGCGGGAAAAATGCGCGGGTATAAGCGCGGGCCCGCGGCCTTCTGCGGGTATCTGTTGGCCCACGAAGGGCACCACCGGGGGCAAATCATCCTTTATTTGAAGCAGGCGAAGATGCCGGTGGATCAGAAGGTGGCGTACGGAATTTGGGAGTGGGAGAAGACTTAGGCTCGCCCGCCGTGGCGCGGCGAACGGGCTCAAGCCCTCTCCCTACTCCGCCCACTTGACCCACGGCAGCTCGTACGGAACCAGGGCGTCCTCGTGGTACGGCACCACGCGCACGGTAATCCCGCACGATCCGCTTTGGGTGCATTCGACTTCGCCGGCATACATGTGGTCCGAACCCGAGGTTTCGGCCATCGCCAGGTCCGCATGTTGGCCGTTGGCAATCTGGCCGTCTGCGTCGAGAGATCCATAGTAGGCCTGAACACGAACGTCCCCGGGTGCGAGACCACCCAGCGCCACACGGGCGCGCAGCTTCAGTCTGGATCCCACCTGGAACTCGGTCTTTCCGCCGTCGATGTCGATCTGGGAAATGCTTACTTCGCTGCCGTGAATGTGGAGCCGGTGTCGCCACTCCATCAGCGAGTGGACCCGGGCCTTGTCGCCGGCCAGGCGCAGATGCCGGGTCGCAGCCGGGATATAGAAACGCTCCGCGTATTCGGCGACCATGCGGTTGGTGCTGTAAACGGGTGAGAGTAGCTTCATAGACGCCTTCATCTTGGCCAGCCACCCGCGCGGCAGGCCAGAATCGTCGCGGTCATAGAAGAGCGGCACCACATCGTTTTCCAGAATCTGGTAGAGCGCCGCGGATTCCACCTGGTCCTCGTAGTCCGGATTCGCGTACTCCTCTCCGTTGCCGATCGCCCATCCTACCTGCCGGTTGTAGGCCTCGTCCCACCACCCGTCGAGAATGGAGATGTTGAGGCCGCCATTGGCCAACAGTTTCATGCCGCTGGTACCGCTGGCTTCGTTGGGCCGCCGCGGGGTGTTCAGCCACACGTCGCAGCCCTGCACCAGGTGCCGGGCCATGGCGATGTCGTAATCCTCCAGGAAAACCACGCTGCGGCGCATCTGGGGATCGCGCGCAAAACGAATGACCTGGCGGATCAGTTCCTTGCCTTCGTTGTCGTGCGGGTGGGCCTTGCCGCCAAACAGGATCTGCACGGGGCGTTGCGCGTTGTTGAGGATGCGTTTGAGGCGCTCCATATCGCGCAGCACCAGTGTGGCGCGCTTGTAGGTAGCGAACCGCCGGGCAAACCCGATGGTCAAGGCATCCGGGGAGAGGACTTCGCCCGACACCTCGATCTCGGCGTCGCTTCCCCCCCGCTGGCGGATCTGCGCGGCCAAGCGCTTGCGTGCGTAGTTTACCAGCCGCTCGCGCCGGATCTCGTGCACCCGCCACAATTCCTGGTCGGGAATGCGGTCTACGCGCTCCAGCAGCTTCATATCGGCGGGACGCTCACCCCACTGCGGACCCAGGTAGCGGGTGAGCAACGCGCTCATCTCCATCGAAATCCAGGAGCGCGTGTGGATGCCGTTCGTGACCGAGCCGATGGGCACCTCGTCGAGCGGATAACCGGGCCACATGGGCTGCGCCATTTTCCTTGTCACGAGCCCGTGCAGTTTGGCGACGCCATTGGTATAGGCCGAATGGCGCGACGCGAGAAACGCCATGTTGAGCGGCTCGTTCGCGTCGGCGGGATTCTGCCTGCCGTAGGCGAGGAACTGCTGTACGCTGAGGCCAGCATTGCGGCAGTATTCGCTGAAATACTGATCGACCAGCTTCGGCTCAAAGCGGTCGAAGCCCGCCGGCACGGGCGTGTGAGTGGTGAACACCGTTCCCGCGGCGGCCACCTGCCGCGCTTCGTGGTACGGCAGTTGCAACTCTTCCATCGAAGTGCGGGTCCACTCCGGACCCAGAAACGCCGAGTGCCCTTCGTTCATATGGCAGACTGTGGGCCGGATGCCCAATGCCCGAAGGGCGCGCAGCCCGCCGATGCCGAGCACGATCTCCTGCTGGATCCGTAGATCGGGATCGCCGCCGTAGAGAGCGCCGGTCACACGGCGGTCGTCGGGTGAATTCTCCGGAAGATTGGTGTCGAGCAGATAGAGGGGAACACGCCCGACCTGCGCCTTCCAGATCTGTGCCTTCACGGAACGACCTGGGAAATCGAGTTGGATGGCCCGCGGCACTCCCGCGTCGTCCCGCACAAGCTGGATCGGCAGGTTGTAGAAGTCGTTTACGGGATAGGTCTCCTGCTGCCAGCCGTCGCGATTCAGGTATTGGCGAAAATACCCGCCCTGGTAGAGCAGGCCAACGCCGGTCAGCGGCAATCCGAGGTCGCTGGCCGACTTCAGATGGTCCCCGGCCAGGATTCCGAGGCCGCCCGCGTAGTTGGCGATGCACTCCGTCAACCCGAACTCCGCCGAAAAATACGCAATGCGCAGGTCCTTGGCCTCCGGATGAGCTGTGGCGAACCAGCCGGCGCCCGCGAGGTACTGCTCGAGATCTTCGGCGGCCCGGTCCATCTGCGCGAGGAAGGCTTCATCCGTCGAAAGTTCGACCAGGCGGCGCTGGTCGATGCGGCCCAGCAGCAGGCGCGGATTGTGCCCTGTACTCTCCCACAAATCCGCATCCAGCGAGCGGAATAACTCGATCACGGGATGGTTCCAGGACCATCGCAGATTCAAGGACAGCGAGTCCAGGCACTGTAAGCGCGGCGGCAAACTCGGGGTAACGTGATAAGCGTACACTCGCGACATGTCCCCACATTATCGCGCTTTTGGCTTTCAATTCGGTGAAAAGTATCTGAATTCACATTGCATCGCGGGCAGGTTCCCGGCCTGCCCGCGCCGCGTTTGCGCGCTTTTGGAGGCACGACCCGATCAATTCGAAACCGTCATCACCGGGTTGTTCGACGACTGGTCCCCGATCGTGATGACCACCGGGTAGCTGCCCTTAGCAAGCTGCGGCACCACAAAATTCACCTGGTAGAGCCCGATCGATCCCGGCGTGAGACCGATATATTTGATGGTGGCTTGTGCGCCCCCAACCGTCACCGTCGCATTCCCGGTCACCGGCGCCAGGCCGCTCGGAGCGGGAGTTCCGGAGACCAGCTTGCCGGCTACCTGCACTGGTCCGCCGCCGGTGAAGTACGCGACCACCTGGTCGCCCACGGCGGCGCCAGCCGTCGGCGAATTGACGGTGCCGTTCTGATTCACGACGACCGCCCGGTTGTTGCTATAGACGCTGATACCCGGCGTCCCAGTTGCAGGAACCCAAACGGCCGCGGCATTGCTGGCGGAGCTTCCGTTCTTTACGATCACAGTCGCCAGCGTCCCGCCGGGGATATCCCACGGCATCTGCGCATCGATCTGGCCGGAGTCGGCGTAGAACAAGGGCGCCGCCTCTCCGTTCACCGTGACGCTGGTCGAGCCCAGCGTGGGAAATGCGGCGGCATCCTATACCGTGACTGGAACGTATTCGATGGGAGCCAACTGCCTGGGCTCCGCTAACCTGGTCGATTCGACCGGCAAGACGAGCGCCCTGAATCTCAGCATGACCGGCGCCTACGGCCAAGGGGTGAATCTCATCGAGGCCCACCCGCAGTTCGTCCGCTCGGGAGCGGCGCACGCGACCGGGCGGGCGATCCCGCCGCCGCCCGAATACACATAACTGGCGTCCGCGCCGATGATGTTAAATTGTTTTCCGCTGCTCCACACAACCAGGTTGAAGTTCGCTGGGCTCGCACCGGCAAACGTCATGGTCCCTGAGCAATTCGAAGGCAGATTGTATGTGCCCGAATAAGTGAATGCCTTCCCCGCCGCCTGGTTGGTGTTATTCGTACCCGTCATAGTCACGTTCCCCTGGCCGTCGAACGTGGCCATCCCATTGCCCTGGTAGCTTCCCGCGAAACTCCCAGCCGCGGAGATCGCCCTGCCGCCAAGGTTGAGCGAGTATGTGCCGCTCAAAAACGAAGCGCTGCACGTGTCGGCGGTCACGGTGTGCGCGGAACCGTCGATCGTAAACTTGGATGCCTGCGCGAACGTCGCCATCAGGTCCGTAGTGGCCGTGGCATTTCCGGAGGTGACGCTCAGGCCCATAACATAGTTATTCGCCTTGGAATCCGTAAGGGTCGCGGATCCGAGACAGTTGGATGAGACGGAATACGATCCGCTGGCGGTCACCAGGTTGGAGGCGGTTGCGCCGGACCACATCGTAACGTTGGCGGTAACTTTTCCCTGGCCGTCAAACTGCAAGAGTCCCGCGCCATTGGCAACACCGTTCACCGCGGTCCCGGTAGTCCCATATCCCGTGCCGTTGTATGCATACGATCCGGAAAGCAGGGCCGTCGAACAGGTTGCCGGCTGCGTGTTCCCGCTACCGGTGTAGTAGTACGTCGGATCGCTTCCGGTCACCAGCAGATCCGAGCCCTGGTTGTAAACCACAAGATTCAGAGTCGCCGAGCCGCCGGAGGTCACGTTTGCCACACCGGCGCAGTTGGCCTGTACGCTGTACGTCCCTGACCACGTTAGTGGCGCGCCCACGGAGAGCAGCGTATCGGCGGCAGCCGTCAGTGTGAACTTGCTGAGTCCGTCGAAATTGGCAAATCCTGTGGCCTGAAAGATATTCGTGAATGTCCCCGCGGCGGTGACTTGCCTTCCAGTGATCGAGACGGCGTAGTTCCCGTTCAGGGAAGCCGAGTTGCATGCGCCGCCTCCAATCCTGGTCTGCGCGAGCAGGGGCAAGGCCATCATGCAGGGAGTAAGAATTCTTAGTCCAATGCGCAGGTACGTCATGAAACCTCCGTTAGCATCTGTGACTAAGAACCCAGAGCGCGGCCAAAGTCGCGGTTTCCTAATTTAAGTTAATGAAGGCCGCAGCTTGGCCAGCGCCCATTGCGCGTGCGCTGCCACGAGCGAATCCTCGCTCGCCGCGAGCTTCTCGAGCGGCTGCCGGAAGCGCTCGCTCTCCGTATTTCCCATCGCCACTGCCACGTTGCGAAGGAATCCCGAATACCGCGCGCGCGTGACCGGCGTGCCTCGAAACATCGCGCGAAACTCAGGCTCGCTCAGTGCCGCCATCTCTTCCAGCCGCGGCGCGAAATGGCGTGGACCAAAGGCGCCCTCCGCCGTGATCGGGGAGCGTCCGTTCCATGGACACACGTCCTGGCAAATGTCACAGCCGAATATGTGCGCCCCCATGCCGGCGCGATGCTCCCGGGGAATCTCCCCGCGCAGCTCGATGGTGAAATACGAAATGCATCGCGCCGCAACGAGCCCTCCGCCGGGCGCGATCGCGCGAGTCGGGCAGGCGTCGATGCAGCGCGTACACGTGCCGCAGCGGTCCGGGGGCGGAGCGTCCGGCGCAATCTCCAGCGAGACCAGCAGTTCGCCCAGGAAAAACCACGAGCCGCGCTGCTGGTTGATCAGGCACGTGTTTTTCCCGATCCAGCCCAAGCCGGCCAGCCGCGCGTACGAGCGCTCCAGAATCGGCGCCGTGTCGACGCAGATCCGCGATTCCAGGCCCGCGCCCGCGACTTCGCGCAACCGCTGGTCCAGCCGCTCCAGCCCGCGCCTTACCATGTCGTGATAGTCGCCGCCCCAGGCATAGCGAGAGATCCAACCGCACTCCTCGTCGCTCCACTGCGTCGTAAGCGGCCAGGGCGTGTGGTAGAGCTTCCCTACGCAGATCACAGACTTCGCCGAGGCCAGCAGATTTCGCGGATCGTCGCGCACAGCCGCCCGCCGGTCCGTCAGGTAGCGCATTTCGCCTGCCTGCCCCGCCGCGAGCCAATCGTGGTAGCGCGCCCGATCCGCCGCCGGCTCAGCCGCGGCCACCCCAGCCAGCTCGAAGCCGGACGCGCGCGCCAATTCCCGGATGCCGTCCGCCGTCAAATCTCCAGACCTACTTGCCGCATCAGTTCGATCGCGTTGCTCTTGCGCACCACACCCGGCCGCATTACGTAATCGAAGTGGATCTGGCCCTGCTCGATCTGGTCTTCGAAGTGGACGTTGCGCGCCCGGCCGCCAAACTCCTCGGCCACCTCGGCCAGAGCCAGGTCGTGGGTGGTGATCAGCCCGATCGCGCCGCGGTCCACCAGACCGCGCGCCACAGCCGCGGCTCCGATTCGCCGGTCGTGCGAATTGGTGCCGTGCAGAAACTCGTCGATCAGAAACATCACCGGCAGCGGCCCGCCGGTCTCGTCCAGGATCTGCCGCAGACGCAGAATCTCGGCGTAGAAACGCGAGACTCCGCCCTGTAGCGAATCCGTCACCCGGATCGAGGCGCCGACCGCGAGCGGCGAAAGCCGCAGCCGCCGCGCCCGCACCGGAGCTCCCGCCTGAGCCAGCACGGCGTTGACGCCCAGCGTTCGCAGGAGCGTGCTCTTGCCGCTCATGTTGCTTCCGCTGACCACCAGCAGCCGCAGCGCACCGCCGATCTGCACATCGTTGCGCACCACCCGGTCTTCCGGCAGCAGCGGGTGCCCGATTCCCTCGGCCTCGATCCACGGCCCTGTTTCCGCAAACTCCGGGAACGGATCCGCGGGATGCTCGAACGCGTGGCTGGCCAGCGAGCAGAGGGCTTCCATCTCCCCCGCCGCCTGCAGCCAGCGCCGCACCGCCGCTCCCGACCGCGCGCGCCAGTCTTCCACCCGAAGCGCCAGGTGCGGCGTCCACAGGATGAACGGCTCCAGCACTCGCACGAAGACGTTGTCGCGCGAATCCAGCAGCTCGGTCAGGCGCCTGAGCCGCGCCAGCTCCTTCGAAGGCGGCGCGCCCGCGCTTTCCAGCCCTTGCCTCATTCTGGCGAGCATGGCCGAGTGAAACTGCTCCCGCTCCAGACGCACCAGCACCTCGCTGAGCAGGCCCAGTTCGTGCGCCGCTTCCTCCACGCGACCCACAACCCGGCCGATCGCCATCCGGTTGCGGTACAGAAACCAGCCGTTCAGGGCGAGGGCCGCGAGGAAGAGGTCGCGTACCAGCGCGTCGGCCGGATCGCTCAGGCGCACCAGTCCCGCGAGCCACAAAAGATGCACCCACAAGGCCGCGAATCCGGCGAACCCCAACACCGTG
>DATJYW010000429.1:0-9020 GCA_035499435.1 Candidatus Acidiferrales bacterium
GAGCGCGTCCAACCTGGCATCGGGCCACGGGCGGTTGCGCCTGACCAGGTCGCTGGTGGTCTCCCAAATCGCGCTGTCGCTGGTGTTGCTGTTCGGCGCGGGACTCTTCGTGCGCACGCTGGTGAATCTCGAAACGCAGAACGTGGGATTCTCGCGCGACAATCTGCTGCTTTTTGGCATCGCTCCGCGCGAAGCGGGCTACAAGGGCACGCGTTACGCCAATCTTTGCCGGGAGATCCAAACCCGTATCGCCGGGCTCCCGGGAGTCAAATCCGCGACTTCCTCCCTGCACCTGTTACTCAGCGGCTCCATCCGCGGCAATGGGATCGCCGTGCCCGGTTATTCACCGGCGCCCAAGGAAAACATGAGCGTCCAGGTTCTGCCCGTGGGAACCGATTTCCTCTCCACCATGGGCATCACCCTTCTCCAGGGACGCGACCTGACTGCGCACGACGACGAGAACGCGCCCAAAGTCGGGCTGATCAACCAGGCCATGGCGCGCAAGTACTGGGCCGGGCGGAACGCCGTCGGACAGCATTTCAAGATGGGAAAGCTCGACCTGGAAGTTGTCGGCGTGGTGCAGGACGCAAAGTACAGCAGCTTGCGGCGCGAGACGCCGCCGATCGTCTACCATCCGTACGTGCAGGATATGGACAGCATGCCTCACATGCATTTCGAAGTGCGCACGGCCGGCGACGCTACACCGCTGCTTCCCGCCGTCCGGCAGGCGGTGCGATCCATAGACAGCCGTTTGCCGTTATTCGACGTGCGGACGCAGACCCAGCAAATCGACGAACTCCTGCTCCAGGAGAGATTGTTCGCCAGGCTGACCGGATTCTTCGGCGCGCTGGCCTTGATCCTGGTCGGCGTGGGGCTCTACGGAGTGATGTCCTACACCGTGGCGCGGCGCACCAATGAAATCGGCATCCGCATGGCTTTGGGGGCGCAGCGCGGGAACATCCTGGGTATGGTACTGCGAGAGGTTCTGCTCCTGGTTGGCTTGGGTGTTGCGCTCGGCGTCGCCGGGTCCTTCGCGACGGCGAGGTTGGCGCAAGCCACGGTGTCGGGCCTGCTTTTCGGTCTGAAGATCGACGATGCCACGGTGATCGTACTTGCCGCGGTGGTGCTGGTGACCGTGGCCACACTCGCCGGCCTGGTGCCGGCGCGGCGGGCGTCCCGCGTCGACCCGATGGTGGCGCTGAGATATGAATAGAGGTGGCGGCCCCGCAAGGGACGCCCCTGCGCTACCCTTATTATTCGTGACCCTCCCCAAACTCCTCCTGGCCGGCGCGCTCGTCGCAGCCGCCGCCGAAATCGCCCTGATCCAGCCGCCCGACCTGGCCGCCCACCTCTCCGCCAAACCCGCGATCTTCCAGGTCGGACCGAACGTTCTCTACCGCAGCAAGCACATCCCCGCCGCCCTTTACGCCGGCCCTGCCTCCAAGCCCGAAGGTCTCGCCTTGCTGAAATCCGCCGTAGCCGGCCTCCCTCATGACCGCGAAATCGTTGTCTACTGCGGCTGCTGCCCCTGGGACCGTTGTCCCAACATTCAGCCCGCCGTCGAAGCCCTCAGGCAGCTCGGCTTCACCCGCGTCAAAGCCCTCTACCTCGCCGACAACTTCAAAACCAACTGGATCGACAAGGGCTTCCCCGTCGAATGATCCGATCCGCCGCAAAAGACCTATGCGTACTGTGAACTCCGCCCGCCATTTGCCTGAATAACAGCTTTACAATGATCGGACCTGAATATATCATTGATGCGCGGGGCCCCGACCGCCCGGCATGGTGGCCACACCGCGTATGCTGAGGCGCGGGCGTGACAAAAAACGACTGCCAGCTCGGTTATCCACACCTACAGCGACGGCGGATGTGAGAAGAGTCATGTTCCAGATACGCGTGTTCTTCTTAGCGGCCGGCCTGGCAGCGGGCGCCTTCGGCCAGACCAGTATCTATCCCGCATCCTTGAAATTGGCGGCCCCTGTAGGCTCCACAACGCCGGTGAGCGGGAGAGTCGCACTCGCCAGCTCCAGCAGCTTCGGCCAGTACGTCAGCTTCGACCTGACGGTTCAATACACCGGCTCCGCCCAGGGATGGCTCTCCGTTACTCCGCTCCACGGCACCACGCCTGCCACCATCGTCGTCACCGCCGACCCGACCAATCTCGCCATCGGAACCTACACCGCCCAGATCCTGGCCACCGTCGGACCCTTGCACACGGGCGCGTCCGCCGTGATCTCGTTCATCGTCGCTCCCACCGGCTCCAACCCCGCCGGTGCCGCCGTCACGCCATCGAGTCTGACCTTCCGCGGGCAATCGCCCTCGTCCCAAACGTTCACGGTCGTCACCCCGCCCGGAAGAACCGGCTCGATCGGGTTCACCGTCTTCGCAGCCCCCGCCGATTGGCTGACTGTCACCCCATCCGGCCAGGGCACACCTGCGACCGTGACGGTGCAACCTCTGACCAGCGGACTTGCCGTTGGTACCTATACCGGCGCGGTCGTCGTCACCGATTCCGCCGGCAACAGCACCCTGCTTCCCGTGACTCTCTACTTACCCGATACCGGCACCACTCAGGGTCCCGTTCTCACACCCGCCCAGAAAGCCCTCACCTTCAACTATCAGCTCAATAGCGGCGTGAACCCGCAACAGACCGTCATCGTCACCACGAATTCCACGCAGTACGTCAATTACACTGCCACCGCGAACGCGTCCTGGATCGGGGTGGCCAATGCTTCGTATTTGACGCCGGGATCCTCCACGCTGGCCTTTGCCCCCGGCCTCCTGTTCGTCACCGTCGATCCGACCAACCTCGGCGCCGGAACCTATACCAGCAGTATTTCCCTGTCCGCCTCCGGCCTTACAACTGTGAACATCCCCGTCACCCTGACCGTCAGCATCACGCCGGTGCTCAACTCCAACCCCAGCTTCCTTTCGCTCGACGCCAACACCAGCCTGCTCACCTCCAATCTTGCAGTCACCGCATCCACCGCGTTCTACTTCACCGCCACCGTCTCCTCGACCTGGCTTTCCGTCTCGCCGAACACCGCGGTGGCCTCCGGCAATCCCGCTAATTTGACGGTCACTGCCAACGTGAGCGGACTCCCCACCGGAGTTTTTCAGGGCACTATCACACTCACCGGATCCGGCGGCAGTCCCACCATGACTATCCCCGTGCAGTTGCAGACCGCAACTGCCGCGGCAGACCAGGTCTCGCTTCTGCCCTCGCCCGCGGCGCTTGCCTTCGCCACGGTTTCAGGCACGAATACGCTCCCGCAATTCGTGGTGCTCGGCAGCATCGGCGCGACCAATCTGCCGTTCACGGTGGCCGCCGTATCCGACGCCGCGTGGCTCTACGTCGACCAGCAGTCCGGAACCACGCCGGTCATGGTCAAGGTGACGGCGAGCAGCGCGGTCCCGGGCGGGCTGTACAACGGATCGCTCGTCTTCACTTTGTTGCAGACCGGGGACCAGACTACCATCCCCGTCACCTACACCGTCACCGCCCGCACCATCGCCGCAAGCCCGCAGATGCTCTCGTTCGTCCAGCAGACGGTAGGCACGCCCTTGGCCCCGCAGCAGGTGCAGGTGACCGCCAATGCGCCCAGCACATTCACCGTCGCCGCCAAACCCAAGTGGGCCACCGTCACCCCATCGACCGGCCTCTCCACCCCCGTGAATCTCACCGTTTCGGTGGACCCGACCGGGATGGCCCCCGGCACCTATCAGGACGCCATTCAGTTGAACGGGCCCAACAGCCTTCAGGTTCCCGTCTCGCTCACTATCGCCGCGCCGGTTCCCCCTACCGCGACCCCGTCCTCGCTCAGCTTCAGCTATCAACTGGGATCGCCCCCGCCCGCGAGCCAGACCATCCAGCTCACGGCCAGCCGGGCCACCGGGTTCACCGCCGCCGCCTCCACCGTCTCGGGAACCAACTGGCTGGTGATCGATACTGCGGCGGGCTCCACGCCGGCTACCGTCACCGTCAGCATCGCCACCGACCAACTCGTGCCGGGACAGCAGTCGGGTGCCGTCACGTTCACTATGCAGGATATCGCCGGCACCACCATCGCTGTTCCCGTCACGCTCATGGTGACGGGATCGCAGGTCCGCGTGCAGAGCGTGCTGAACGCCGCCACCATCGCGCCCACCAGCCTTGCGCCCGGAGAAATCGTGACCCTCATGGGCGCCGGCCTCGGACCGGCAACCGCCGTCACCGCGCGCCCCAGCTCGGCCGGCGCCTACGGCACGCTGCTCGCGGGTACCAGCGTGATGTTCGATGAATCCCCCGCGCCCCTCCTCATGGTTCAGGACAGTCAGATCAACGCCATCGTCCCCTACGAGGTTTACGGGAGGGTCAGCACCAAGGTCCAGGTCCTGTCCGGTTCCAACTACTCGGTCCCCATCGAAATAAAAGTCGCGGACGCCGCCCCCGGCATCTTCACCAGCGCCGGCACCGGCAGCGCCCAGGCCAGCGCGCTCAACGCCGATTACACCCCGAACTCCGTCATGAACCCGGCCCCGCTCGGCGGCGTCATCGTGATCTACATGACCGGTGAAGGCCAGACCGACCCGCCCGGTCAGGACGGGCGCATCATCCTCACCGACCTGCGCCTGCCGCTATTGCCCGTCACCGCGACCATCGGCGGCCAGCCCGCCGACGTCCTGTACGCCGGGTCCGCCCCCAACATGGTCTCCGGCCTGTGCCAGGTCAACCTCCGCATTCCCCAGACCATCGGCCCCGGCACGCAGCCCGTCCAGATTCTGGTCGGCGGAATCCCCAGCCAGCGCGGCGTCACCATCGAAGTGCATTGAAGCTCGCGGCCGCGTGCTTCGTTTGCAGCGGCCCTTCAGCGCCCGGCCCTTCAGCCAGGTTCCCCTCCAGCCTCGCCGGCTTCGTGGTTCCTAGGATTGGAACGATCCATGGCTTCTGCGCAAGCAGCCACGCCAGCGCGATCTGCGCCGGTGTGGCCTTCTTCCCTTCCGCGATGTTGCGCAGCAGCTCCACCATCGCCAGGTTGGCTTTCCGTGCATCCGCCGTGAAGCGCGGGACGATGTAGCGGAAGTGTGCGCTTCTGCATTGTTTTCTCCTCGAAACTTCAGGGTAGAATCCCCCGCCGCGGCGCGCTATCGCGATCCTGCCAATTTATTGCCTATTCCTGTCGCACGGTGGATCCACGCGCCTGGCCCGTACCTCCGGAAGGCAGCCCGCCCGCGCCGGCAGTTATAGTGGTGGAACTGAGTAACGGGATCTCATGGACCTCGGCGGATCGATCGGCGAAGGTGCGCGGTGTTACCGGCGCGGCTGTCTGCACCTCGGCCTGCTGCTGGCAACTGCCGGACTCTGCGGCGCACAGGTTTCCGGCAACCCCTCGTCGGCCGTCTCTCCCCTCGCTTGCACCACCTCCGCCGTGCCGCGCAACCTTCGGTTTGGCGCTTTGACGGAACTGATCGGCGATATCCTCATGACCTGCACCGGAGGGCGCGCTCTTGCTCCCGGCACCCAGATCCCGGTCGCGAATATCACCGTCAGCCTCGACACCAACGTGACCAACCGAATCCAGGGTCCGGGCAACCTCAGCGAAGCCGTGTTGCTGATCGACGAGCCCGGCTCCGGTCTGCCTCCCGTGGTTCCCGGCTTCGGGCCCGACGCCCCGCAAATTCCTTGCCTCGCCGGTGACGCCCCGGCCGTAGGCGCGGGGCCCGGCGGCTGCACGGTGTACGCGGGAGCAGGCCCCGTCCCCATCGCCGTCTTCGCCCCCGGAGCGGCCAGGCCCGGACCCAATATGTTCTTTGGAACCGTCAGCGCCAACCAGGTCACGTTCAATGGCGTGCCCATCCTCCCGCCGGCTGGCACCACCCGCGTCTTTCGCATCACCAATATCCGCGCCAACGCGTCCGGCCTGGCAGGCGGCGCTCCCGGCGCGCAGCCCGTGCTCGCCTCCGTCGCCATCAGCCCTAATAGCTCGCTCCCGCTCTCCAATCCTGTTCTGACCGCCGGCTTCGTTCGTCCGGGCCTTCTGGCCGCCGTCCGCACTGCCGACAATACTGCCGCCCTCCAGGGCGCTGGGACCGCCTTTGCTCAGTGCAGCTCGGCAACCATGAGCCCGGCTGCGGTCCTGCAATTCAGCGAACAGTTCGCCACTGGGTTCAAGACGCGCGTCCAGCCGACGTCCGCCACAAACGGCCAGGCGATCGTTCCCCAGAACGTTCCCGGCCGCATGTACGACTCGGAATCCGGGTTCGTGACCTTCGCAGTCTCCTCCAATGGCGGCACTCTGCCCATCGGCCTCGCGGACTACGGTACCCGTCTGAAGGCGCAATTCGCCGGTGTCCCCGCCGGTGTCCATCTGTATGTCTCCGTGGCCAACCTCGTAGGCGACACCGACTCGGCCACCGCATCGCCGCCGCCGCAGGCCGGCGCCATCGCATTCGCGCAGCTTCTGAGCGGCGAAGCCTTGCCGGATGGCGATGGAACCGTTCCCCGCGTGTCCCCTACCGCATCCCTGGACGGTTCCGCCGGAACCCTCCAGCTCGCGGAAGTCCCCTTGGTCGGCGGCAGCGGCACAGCCGTTTGGGAGGTGATCGACGCCAATTCGTCGGCGCTCGACACCCTCTGGTTTGGTTTGTGGATCAGCTATTCTGCCGGCCCCGTGGCCGGCAGCCCCCCTCCGGGCGCGGCCACGGTCAACCTGAGCTATGCTCCCACGCCCGGCCCGCTCACCTTCACCGACATCTTGGCAGGGTCCGCGTCGGCGACCCTGCCGCTTCTGCGTTTCGAGACTTCGCAAACAGCTGACGCACTCTTCGCAATCGGCGTCTGCCAGACCTCGCTGTTGTTCCCTTACGTGACCAATCAGGCCGGGTTCGACACGGGTCTGGTCATCGCCAACACTTCCATGGACCCCTTCGAAACCCCGCCGCAGTCCGGATCCTGCGTCCTGAACTGGTACAGCGGCCGGCCGCGGCCCCCGACCACCACGCGGAGCATACCCGCCGGCGCGGTTTACGCAGACGCAGTCTCGAACCTGGCGCCGGACGGATTCACCGGTTATGTCATCGCCCGCTGCGCCTTTCAGTTCGCCCATGGTTTTGCCGTCATCGGCGATGGGGGCCTGCGCAACCTCGCCGTCGAATACCTGGCGCTGGTGATCGGCACAAACCTGCAGGGTGCGCGTAACCCGGCTCCGGAGTCTCTCCTCCACTAAACCCACGTACACAATTCCTGGATCGCGGATACTGGCCGACTTATGGGGGTAATCGCCCTGCCACGGGGTGTGACGGGCGCCGCGTTGCTCAATAGTGGTATCGAGCCTGCAAGAAATCGATCGCTTGGTCACTGACGCGATACACTAACCGGTGTTCCTGTGTGACACGGCGCGACCAGCACCCGGCAAGCACATATTTGAGCGGTTCGGGTTTCCCAGGACCTTCGAAAGGGTCCCGCATGACTGCCTCAACCAGATCGAGAACGCGGATCGCAGCGGCGCGCTCGCTTTTCACCTAGAACCTGAGGTCCTGAAGGAACTCCGGCTGGAATACGGCTGCCCGCTCAGGCTGTCGCTTCACCGAGCGTCTCTTCACGCAAGGAGGCCACTGTGCTGGGTTTGATCTTGCCGGCCTTTGCGCGACGAAGCGCCGTCATGAGACGCCGCGCGTTGCGAGGGGAACGCAACAAGTGCGCCGTTTCCATCAGCCCGGCAAGTTCGGATGCGGGAACCAGCGCAACGTCACGCGCTCCTCTCCGCCGCACAATGACCGTGTCTTGCTGATCTACCACCTGGTCGAGGACGGCGGCCAAGTTCTCGCGAAGGCTGCTATACGTCGTCTCCCTAGGCATAGATTCCCCACTTTCATTGTCCAGAATTTCTGTACGTCTCGTTCGTGAGACGTACAGATTGGGGCTGCTCAGGTCGCTGGCCCCTCCGGTTTCCTGCGCCATGCCGACTTCTCGTTCCTAATCCAGCACAAGTCCAAAGCTTCGTGCACCCTGGGGCCTTGAAGTTGGGCACCCGATCAGACGCTCGTAGTCGCTTCCGCTTGTGCACTGTCGGCCAAGCACTCTCGAATGTACCTCTGGATTGCATCAAGCCACGCCTGTTCGTGGCGCGGCAACAGAGCAGAAAGCTTCGGCATTTTGTTGTTCCCTACTCGAACAACGAAATGCTGACCATCGTTGCGCTCGATCAAACTGCCGCCGACTAGTCTCGCAACTGTCTGGTTGTATGCCCTCGCCGCTCCCTTGTTGCCCCACCACGTCGACGGCTCGAAATCAACAAAGCCTCCTTTGGCTATTGATCCCATGTTTAGCGGATTGCCGCTCGGGGAGGCGTGCTTCAGGTTCAAACCGCCGAGAACTTCAGCATAGACGTCGAGGGCCGCCGCTTTGTCAACAAAGGCCTTCAACAAATCAGCCATTCCAGGCGCGTTCTGCCCGAGGACGTCATAGAATTCATCCTCGCCAAAGCTCATGCCGCGAGTCCCTCGGTGTTGTGTTGACACGTCCTGAGGTGATTCAATGATGATCCCGTGATCCTGCGGCACAGTTGCGGCAATACGGATAACGCCACGCTCAAGTAACACGGTTTGGGCGAGGACTGAAGGTACGATGAATCGGCCTGGGCGGCTGGAGGTGTGATAGACGGCAAGCTCTACGAGCGCAAATGTGAATCGCTGTCCGGCGTGCCCCTGCAGCAAGGTAGAAAGAGAAATGAGATCTTCGCGGATCCCGTCGCCGACCACCGCTATTACTGCCTTTCCCCGCCCAAGATTGCGGATCACGGCATCTACAAACTCGACTTCATCGAGTCCATTCTCACCATCAGAGGCGATCTCGAACAACGAAGCAGCAGGTAGCCCTGCAGCAATCCGAGCGTTCTTGACGGCAGCATCGAGTTCGCTATAGCTCATCCGAAACACTGCTGATGCATAGTCGAGCGCTTGAGCGATGACCACCCTTCTAGCTTCAGGATTGCGCCACAGCTTGGCTTCCACTAAGACGAGGTTGCCCTTGCGCGTAATAA
>DATJYW010000430.1:0-21569 GCA_035499435.1 Candidatus Acidiferrales bacterium
GCGTGCGAACCCGATGCAGGTGACCGCCTCCTACGTGCCGCCCACCGATATCGTGCAGGAGTTCAAAGTGCAGACGGCCACGTTCGACGCCCAGTTCGGGCAGACGCAGGGCGGTGTCACCAACATCAGCATCAAGTCCGGGACGAACAACCTGCACGGCAGCGCCGGATACTCCTTCCAGCGTCCCAGTTTCTGGGCCAACGACTTTTTCCTGAACAAGGCCGGTACGCCGCGCCCCGACTTTCTTTTCAACCGCTGGACCGGCTCCATCGGCGGACCGGTTTACATCCCGAAGGTTTACAACGGCAAGAACAAGACCTTTTTCCTGTTCGGGTACGAAGGCATTCACGATTCGCGCCCGCGCCACGACGATACCACCAACACGGTGCCGACGCCGGCAATGCACAACGGCGATTTCTCCGCCCTTCTGGCCGCGGGATCCAGCTACACGATCTACGATCCGGCCACCCGCGTGGCCGCGGCCGGCGGACGTTTCCAGCAGACGCCGTTCCCGAACAACAAGATCCCGTCGAACCGTTTCGATCCGGTGGGTGTGAAAATCCTCTCCTATTACCCGACTACCGAGAAGACCCCCGGCGATATCACCGGTCTCAACAACTACCTGGACGCCGCGGTTGCGGAGAAGGCTAAGTACTACAACTGGACGGGGCGCGTCGACCAGAACATCGGCGATCGCCAGCGCTTCTATGTGCGCTATAGCACCTACACCCGCAACAGCACATACAACAATTATTTCGACAACGCATTCGTGGGAACCCAGTTCTGGTTCTACTCGAAGAGCGCGGTTGCGGACCATGTCATCACCCTTTCGCCGACTATGGTGCTGAACACGCGCTACAGCTATAACCGCTTCATCCGGGGTTCGGACGCTCCCGCCTCCGCCGTGGGCTTCGATGCCACTACGCTCGGATTCTCCACGCAGTTTGCCAATCAAATCCCGGTCGACATCCGGCGCTTCCCGCGCGTCAACCTGACCGGCTACATCAGCAATGGTTCGACCGGCGAGAACCGGCCGACCAACAACCATACGGTTTCCTCCACGCTCACCAAGTCCGCCGGAAAGCAATCGATCCGGACTGGATTCGAATTCCGCGTGTACCAGCAGGCGGACCGCTTCTTCAGCAACTCGCAGTCCGGCCAGTTCACGTTCGGCTCCACCTGGACCCGCGGGCCGCTGGACAATTCGGCGACCTCGCCCGGCAGCATCGGCCAGTCGGTCGCGGAACTTCTGCTCGGCCTGCCCGACTCCGCCAACATCAATCGCGCCGCAGACTACTTCGAATCCTCCAGCTCGTGGGGATTCTTCGTGCAGGATGATTGGAAGCTCACTCCCAAGCTGACTCTCAATCTCGGCGTGCGCTACGAGTTCGAGACCCCGATGTTCGAGCGGTTCAACAAGAGTACGCTGGGCTTCGATACCAGTTATGTGCAGCCCATCTCCGCTGCCGCACAGGCCGCCTACGCCAGTATCTATCCGACCATCCCGGGTGGCTTTCCGCAGCTTCCGCCGAGCGCTTTCTCGCTCAAGGGCGGCATGACTTTCGCCGGACTGAACGGCAACGACGGCAGCCTGTACCACACTCCGAAGAACGTGTTCATGCCGCGCGTGGGGCTGGCCTACCAGCTTGACAACCAGACCGTGGTTCGCACCGGCTTCGGCATGTTCGGGGGCTTCCTCGGGCAACGCCGCGGCGATGTCCAGCAGAACGGCTTCAGCCAGACCACCAACATGGTACTGACCACCGACAACGGGCTGCACTTCCTGACCAACATGGCCAGCCCCTTCCCCTCCGGCGTCGCCGAACCGCGGGGCGCGGCCGATGGTCCGCAGACCTATCTGGGCCAAGGCTTCACGTTTTTCAATCAGAACCCGAAGGTCCCGGTTACCATGCGATGGGAGTTGAGCCTCCAGCGGCAGCTCAAGAACTTCGTGCTGGAAGCCGCCTACGTGGGCAGCAAGACCAACCACATCGAAATTACGCGCAACATCAACACACTCCCGTACCAGTATCTGAGCACGCTGCCAACCCGCGACGACACCTATAACAACCTGCTCACCGCCAGCATTCCGAACCCCATGTACAACCTCCTGCCGGGCAATACCCAAAGCATCTACACGGGAACCACGACTTCGCGTCAGACGTTGCTCTCGCCCTACCCGGCGTTCGGTTCCAGCGCCATCAACAGCACTGAGAATACCGGTTACTCTTGGTATCACGGCCTGCAGTTCACCGCCACCAAGCGGTTCCACAAGGGCTACACCGTGATCGGGAGTTATACCTATTCGAAGTGGATGCAGGCCGTCAATCTGTTGAACGCTGCCGACCCGCTGCCCATCCGGGAGATTTCCGATTCGGACGCGCCGCATCGCATCAACATCAGCAGTGTGTGGTCTCTGCCATTCGGAAAGGGCCGCGCGCTGTTGAGCGGCGCCAACAGATTCGTCAACAGCCTGGTCGGCGGATGGGAACTCTCCGGCATCTGGAGCCTGCAGAGCGGGTTCGCGCTGCCCTGGGGCAACGTGATCTACTATGGCAACCCCAAGGACATCGTGCTGCCGCTCGATCAACGCACGCCCGAGCACTGGTTCAATGTCGCCAACTTCGAGACCAACTCAGCCCGGCAGTTGCTCAGCAACCAAGTCCGCACGTGGCCGTTCCGCTTCTCCACCATCCGCGGACCGCGTCAGAACAACATCGACGTGGCCTTGATCAAACAGACCTTGATCACGGAAGGCAAGAACATCGAGTTCCGCGCCGAGGCCCTCAATTTCGCTAACCACCCCTACTTCCCGAACCCGAGCATGTCCCAGACGACGGCTCAAACCGTCAAGGACACCGGCTTCGGGCAGATCAGCGCCTCGACACAGAGCAACTACGCGCGCCGGCTGCAACTCAGCATCCGCTTCTTGTTCTAAACCTCGACATGGGGCGGACGATCGTCTTTGGTCGTCCGCCCTATCTCTTTCGATCGATCCTCGACCGAGCACGTTTGGTTCATTCAGGTCGGCACTCCGAGCCGGGGCAGCACCCATCGCATCAGGACCAGGTAGCCCACGGGAATGAGAATCACTGTCAGCCAGTCTGGCATTCCACTGCTCCAGACGCAGAATCGGGGGTGGAGGTGACAGGGAGTAAGAAGACAGAATTCAGAATTTAGAATTCAGAATGAAAGGCCGTTGCCCCGCCATTCTGAATTCTGACTCCTGACTTCTGAATTCCTAAAACTCCACATCCACAATACAATCCTCCCCCGCCTTTACCGTCGCTCGAACCTGCAAAGTCTTCGACCGCTCGTCGTACGACCACGTGCGGTCTCCCATTTCGCCGCCCTGTACCTGCCGGTAGGGCTTACCTTCGAACCCGACGCTCGACGGCTTTTCCGCGTGGTGAACCACCCACTGGTAGTCGCGGTCTTTCTTCGATTCGATTTCCAGCCGCAGCAAGTCCAGCGCCGGGGCGGCGTGGACCTGGGTATAGTCGGGGATGTCGCTTTCCAGCAGGAAAAACTCGCCGCCCGCGCTCGGGAAATAGTGCAGCGCCATCGCGGGTCCCGAGTTCAACGGCACGATGGAACCGCTCTTGGCGAATACCGGCAGCGACTTGGTTTTCACCGTGATGGTTTTCGGGCCCTGGGCGACCTCGTTGGTTTCCAGGTTGGTCCAGATGCCCCGCGGCAGGTAGACGCTGCGCTGCTCGCCCGGCTCGCAGATGGGCGCGATCAGCATCTCGTCGCCCAGCATGAACTCATCGGTGTGGCGGGCGCCTTCCGGGTCGTCCGGGAACTGGAATGGCAGGGGATGCCACACCGGAAACCCGCGGTCCTGCAATTCCGCGGTATACGTGCCGAAAAAAGTATCGAGTTGCTTGCGCAGGCCGCTCAAACCTACCGGACCCGGAGTCACCCTTGCCACGATCGACCCAAGTTGCCTCGCCCTCGTCTTTAACTCCTCCGGAGCGCCGGCGTAGGGCGTGAGGTCGAGCAGCGGCGCGTTGATCGCGGACATGGCTCCCAGCACGATCCGTACCATCGCGCTGCGCAGCGTGGCCCAACTTCCGAAACGGTCTGTCGCCACCGTCCAGGGTGGAGCATGATACACCGCGTTATGCTCCTCGAAGATCTCCTTCGGCGTCGGTCCGTAGTAGAAGAAGTAGTCGATCTCGCTCCCCGCCACGTTGTACCGCGCTCCCGTGGCGGCAAAATCGAAGTGGTAGGAACCGGCTCCGGCATGGTATTCGCCAAACCCGGCCGTGCTCACGAAGAAAGGGCTTTCGGCGCGAAGCGATTTTCCGATCAGGCTGAAGCTCGTGTCGGTCCGCGGGCCCAGGCCGTAGAAGTCGCTGCCCGCCGGGGCCTCGCGGACCTGGGTCACGCCAGCCGCTTCGGACCACGGCTCTCGCACATCACGGGCCAGCAGCCCGCCACTAGTACTCCGAATCTCTAGGAGGGCACCTTTCTTGCCAATCAAGACTTCCAGATTGCGCGAGCGCAGGCGCACCTCATCGGGCCTGTCCTGGACTTCCACCGCGACCGGCTCGCGCTGCGCCATCTCGAGTTTCGGCAGAGGCCCATCCAGTACACGCCGGAAGCGGAAGGCGCCGGGCGAGACCCACACGATCTCGGCGCTGCCGCGGTCCAGCTGAAGATCGATCCGGTTGCCGTGCGGGGCCACTGTGAGCAGGGTCGCCGCCGCAACCAGCGCCTGGAAGGGCATCAGAGCAGAACCATTCCGCGCTGGATCTGTCCCGTGACGCGCGCCTCGTCGTCGCCCACAAACATGTTGATTTCGCTGCGCACGCCGAAGTGCGGCAGATAAATCCCGGGTTCGACCGAGAAGCAGGTCCAGGGCATGACACGGCGTTCGTCGTGGGTCTCGAAGTTATCCATATTCGCGCTGTTGCCGTGCACCTCCACTCCGATCGAGTGCCCCGTCCGGTGCGTGAAGTATTCGCCGTAGCCGCTCTCGTCGATCACCGCGCGGCAGGCGTCATCCACCTCGAACCCGTGGAGAACCCGCTTCGCCGCTATGGTGCTCTGCACCTTGTTAATGGCCGCGTCGCGCCCGCACTTTACGATCTCAAAGACCATGCGCATTTCGTCGGTGGGATTGTCGCCGCAGTAGGCGGTCCAGGTGATGTCGTAGTAGACGGCGCCGGGCTGTTCCAGCTTGGCCCACATATCCAGTAGAACCCAATCTCCGGACTTGATCGGTGCGGTCACCTCGACGCTGGGCTCGTAGTGCGGATTGCTGGCGTTCGCGTTGCATCCCACGATGGGTCCGCTGTCGGTGATCAGCCCGGCGTGGGCGAATTCGCTGCGCACGAAATCCTTGATCTCCACTTCCTGCACTGCCAGGCCGTTGCGCGTGCGCTCCCGGATCACCTCAAATGCGGCCGCTCTGGCCTTGTCCACGCGCCGGCCCGCCTCGAGGTGCGTTTCAAGCTGCTCCGCGGTCCACCGGGCCTCGAAAATCTGAATCAGCTCGGCCGAGCTGACCACTTCCACGCCGGTGCTGCGCACCAGCTCGATCGTACCGGCATCCACGTTGGCAACATATGGGATGGCACACATGGGCGAGTATTGCATGGCCACGCGCTTCATCCCTGCAGTCAGCCTTTGTAGAGCCGCGGCCTGTTCGGGCCAGCTCGAATACAGGATCTTCTCCCCGGGTACGCCGGCGAGCTGATCGCGCTCAATGCGGTGCACCATCCCCTTCGGCTCGCCCTGAGCTGGAATCATGTAATACCAGCGGCGGGATGGCCCCTTGCTGATCGTGATCCCCAGCACCCGATATGCCAGAGGATCTCGCAGGTGATGATCAAAAAACAACCAGCCGTCCACCTTCTGCTTGCGGATCTCTTCTTGTATCTTCTCGAGGTTCATGGTTGACACCCCCAATCTCCTTAACCTGGACACAGATTGTCAAGCCCCGGACCGGGCCAGTCGCCCTTCCAGTTCGTCTTGCGTCACTCCGATGATCTCGATTGCCTTCAAGCGGCTCCCCGCGCCGGCCAGGATTCGCACGTTCCCGCGCGGCACGCCAAGCCACTCGGCAAAGAAACGGACGCACTCCTCGTTCGCCTTGCCGTCCGCCGGGGGCGCGGTAAGATCCAGCTTCCAGGCCTCTCCGAACCGTCCAATCAGGGCCGACCGTTTAGCTCGCGGGTGCACCTTTACCGTGATACGCGCCATTCGACCTTGGCCCTCAGGTTGGCCACGCCCGCCGCGACACGCGTGTCCACGACGTCGAATGCGATCGCATCGTCCAGCCAGTCGTGGCTGGTGCCATCGGCGTTTTGGGTGGCCACGGTCAGCGTATAGGCCTGCGGCGTGAGCCAGCACTCTAGGCGGAAATCGACTTCCAGTTCGTCGCCCGGCTGAAACCTGCCGAGGTCCATCTGCTCGATCCGTGTGTTGGTGCCGTAAACCTCCATTCCGATGCGTGTCCGCACCAGGATTCCGACCGTGGGATCGCTGACCGCCGCGTGGAACCGCGACCGCACCCGCACAGTGATCGGCTCGCCGGAAGCGACCGTCTGCACCGGCTCGCCGCCCGCATTCAGGATCTCCACCCCCACCACCTCGCTGGTGCCGTCGCCGTGACGGAAGCTGTGGCTCATTCCGGCGGTCCGCTCTCTGGCCAGGGAAGTCCGGTCGAGCACCAGCCCGATGTACCGGTTGACCACGTCGCTGGGCCGCCCCTGGGCCTCGATGCGGCCGTTAAGCAGGAGGATTGCACGGTCGGAGAGTTGCTTCACAAGGCCGAGGTCATGGGAGACAAACAACACGGTGATCTTGCGCTCGCGCAGCTCTTCGAACTTGCGCACGCAGCGGTTGGCGAAGACCGCATCGCCCACGGCCAGCGCCTCATCCACGATGAGGATCTCGGGATCGACGTGGATCGCCGTCGAGAACGCCAGCCTTACGTACATTCCGCTGGAATATTCCTTCACCGGCCGCTCGATAAACTCGCCGATCTCCGCAAATGCCTCGATGGACGGCATTGCATGATCGATCTCCGCCCGGCTCAGCCCCATGATCTCGCCGTTCAGATAGACATTCTCCCGCCCCGAGAACTCGGGATTGAAGCCGGCGCCCAACTCCAGCAGCGCGGCGATGCGCCCGCGTGTCACCACGCGTCCGGTGGTCGGCTGGAGAATCCCCGCCACAATCTGCAGAAGGGTGCTTTTTCCGCACCCGTTCGGCCCCACCAAGCTGAGCGTCTCGCCCTTTTCGACGCTGAACGTGATGTCTTTTAGAGCCCAGAAGTCGCTGTGCCGCGAACCGGCCGCCGGCAGCATTTCCACCAGCCGGTCGGACGGTCGCCGGTAAAGGCGGTAGAGCTTGGAGACGTTTTGGACGAGGAGCATGGGGGAAGAAGCGGAGAAGCGAAGAAGCAAAGAAGGTAAGAAGCCAGGAATGGGCTGGGAGGTGACATTCTTCGCTTCTCGACTTCTTGTTCTACGTCACCGACCACCCTTTACGCACATAAGGCCGGAGGTACTTATTCGCCTCTGCATTATTCGTGATCCGCATCTTCACGGGATCGTACTCGACTTTCCCCTCGACGCGCAGCGAGATCACTCCAAGCAGCATCCACTCCACGAAGGGCGCCGCCACATTGAAATTCGAGCACGCCGCATCGCCGCCTTTGCAGGCGCGGATCCAGTCGCGATAGTGGGAATCCCGTCCGCCGGGCGATCGGGTCAGCAATGGCGAGGGGAAGCGGTAGTCGCGCATCTTCTCGACAGGGATGAGGCGCGTCTGCTCGCCATAGGTTCCGGTGGTGAGCATGCCCTTGGTGCCGACGAAGAGGCTCCCGTCAGGCGTGACCCGGCGTCGTTCCGCGGTCGGCAGGTAAGCGTCGTTCCATTGAAAGACCCTGCCGACAAAGCCGGTCGCGGGACCCTGATCCATCATGAAGCCCGCTCCGCGGCCCTGTCCGCCGCCTTGCGCTCCGGGTTGCGCCGGTGGCGCTCCGGTGGCATCGCCGCGCCCGGCGCCCTGTCCCTGCCCGCGACCGCCCATGCCGCGACCGCCGCCGAGATTGGGCAGGTCGCCCAGGTACTCGCCTTCCGGCACGCCCTGGATCTTCGGCTGTTCCTTCAGGCCGTCGTACCAGTACAAGGTGACCGCCGGCATGTTCCCCAGCGCGGCAAATTCGAACTTGATGGTGGACGACTTGGGGAACATGAAGTTGCTGGCGCCGTCCTTCTTGATGCACTCGACGCTTTTCACCTGGCGTTCGCCGAGCTTCAGCGAGAGGTTCGGCGCACCGAAAATGTGGCACGCCATGTCGCCCAGCGCGCCGCATCCGAAATCGTAGAACCCTCGCCAGTTCGACGGCTCGTAGAAGCCGCCGTGGGCGTATCCCGCGGGGTAGCCTTCACCGCCGCTGGTGTAGGGCCGCTTCTCGGCGATGCCCAGCCACAGGTCCCAATCCAGGTGCGGCGGCACGGGCGTCTCCGCCGGTATCGAAGTCAGGCCCTGCGGCCAGATCGGCCGGTCGGTCCAGGCGTGAACTTCCGTCACGTCGCCGATCTCACCTGCCCAAACCATCTCTGCGCATTGCCGTGTGCCTTCGTTCGAGTACCCCTGGTTGCCCATTTGCGTCGCCACCTTGTATTTGTTGGCGGCGTCGCGGAGCATGCGGGCTTCAAAAATGGTGCGGACCAGCGGTTTCTGGACGTAGACGTGCTTTCCTCTCTCGATACAGTGCATCGCCGCGGTGCCGTGCATGAAGTCGGGGACGGTCACGATCACGGCGTCGATGTTGTTGGCTTCCTTGTCCAGCATCTGGCGGAAGTCCTTGTACTTTGTCGCTTTCTCGAATTGCTTGAAGATGGACGCGGCCTGGTTGTCGTTGACGTCGCACAAGGCCACGATGTTCTCCGTGGGAGCGCACCCGCGGATGTCGCTGGCGGCCTTGCCGCCGCAGCCGATGGAAGCAATGTTCAGTTTCTCGTTGGGCGATTTGTAGCCGGCCGCCTTCAGCGACCCGGAGCTGCTGAAGCCCCGGGCCGGGACCGCGCCGGCGAGTAACGAGCCAAAAAAGAAGTGTCGTCGCGAAACATCGAGTGCCATACCTGGGCAACCCCCGCGCCAATGTTATCAGATTTCCCAAGGTGCATCGAAGGCTCTATTGGGGCGCCTTCCGCCGCAGCGACGGCCCGGCGGGCGGCGCCTCTTTGGCGATCCTGATCTTGGCCACCTCCAGGTAGCGATGGTAACAGCGATGGCACCGGCAGATTGGAATATCCAGTTTCAGCAACAGCCTCTCGAATCCCGAGCGTGCGCGCGACGCATACACCAGTTTGCTTCCACACTGAGGACAGGTACTCTCTAGCGGCTGCCGCCCGACCTTCGCCGGCATGGGCGCGAAAATGGCCGGTGCGACCGACTCAGGCTGGCTCTCGGCTACCGCCGGTGCCGGTTGGGCCACCCCGGCAGGCGGCTGGTACGGCCGAGGGCCCTCCGACTCCACCTGCCGGGCCAGTACGCATAGCAGCCGGGTTTCGGTCGCTGCCTGCTGCATACTTGGCCTCACCGGCAGGTGGCCCAGGCATCGGCCCGCCAGTTTGAGCCCCGACGCGTGCACCTCCGCCAGTCCCCTCACCGCTCCGGCAGGCAGGAATAAGGATGTTGCGGCGCCTTGCGGCACCGGCTTGCCTGTCAACACTTCATAGAGGATGGTCCCGAAGCCGTGAACGTCCCGCTCGAATGACGCCTCACTTCGAGTATCGGGCGAGCTGCGCAACTGCACGCCCGAGCCCAGCAGCAGCACATTCCGCGCCGCGACGCCGCCGTGCGCGCGGCCCTCGTGGTGGAGTTGCTGCAAAACCTGCGCTACAGCAGCCGCCCAGTTCAAAGCCGTTGCCACCGGCGGCGGACCGTGCGACAACGCATCCGCCAAGGATTCGGCGCCGGCCCAACCGGGACCCTGCTCGTCTGGTGAAATCGGAGTCAACCATCCCCAGTGTAACTATCTCGTTTCGGGCCGTGTTGGATCAGTCGCTTAGGCAAAAGATTGTGAGCCGCGGCACTTGCAGCCTGTTTCGATACTTGTATGCTCATTAACCGATAGACGCGCTGGTTGTGTGCTTTCTCATGGGCTCCGGCCTGGCATGCAGGTAAGGCGACATTTCGGTTTTGCAGTGTACGCCGCGACCCGTGACACTCACCGAGGACCAGGGTATACATGCAATGTAGCGGTTAGATCAGTTCAACTGCCAGTTCTCAGGAGGAGACTCATGACGGCGAGGAATTTTCAAGTACTTGGCCCGATTTTTCGGGTGTGCATCATACTAACCGTCGCGGCTCTGGCGGCGAACGCGACCATCATCGGGAACTTCGCGACCGACGGCAACGGGACAACGGTGACCGTAAGTCTAACCGCCTTCCTGTTCGGCCCGTCGCCGAACCTCAGAGTTGCGACTTCCTCGCTTACCTATGACAGCGGGTCGGCCGTCACTGCTGGCATGACTGGCACCTTTGGCAATATCGGAACTACATTTCCGCTCAACTTTTTCATGACCATCAACGGGACACCGCTTGACTTTACGCTGCTTGGTGTCGGACCGGGGGACGCCACGGATCCGCACGACTGCTCAGCCGCGACGACGAATGGCAAGTCCTGCTCGCTCCTCCTGCCCGGCGGCATGATTTCGCCGGTTGTTCTGACGTTCGACAATAACGGCACTGACGCTACCTTGAACGTGTTCGGCACGGTAACGGACGGCCAGACCACATCGAACTGGACCGGCCACTTGGGCGCTACCCTTACCGCTACTCTCGACGCAATCACTTCTCCGTCGGGCTCTCCGGTTCCACCGACGCCGGCGAACATTTTTGCATACTTCACAGCCAATCCCACTGGCGCAATCGTAACCAGCCACTCGGACACGTTCGCGGTAACACCGATTCCCGAGCCGGACACGATGATTACACTCGCCGCGGGTCTGGGCTTGACCCTGATATCGCTGATCCGTCGCCGCCGCTAGTCCTCCTGACCCCAGACGGCCATGTGGGCGATGGAGCACTCACATGGCCGTCAATTCACGGCCATTTTCGATCTCTCCCCATTGGGCTCGCCTGCGTCCAGTACTGCGGTCTGCAAGGATTCCAACGCTTCCACCACTCGCTCTACCAGGTCGTCCGTCTGCGACATGGCTGTCCGGGCCGCATCGATAGATGCGGCCTGCGCCTTCACGCTCAGGTCGATGTTGACCAGGTTGGAGGAAACGTTCTGCTCAAAAAGGTGGGAGTGTCGCTTCATCTCTTCGACTGTGCGCTCCATGGCTGATACGTTTCCTCCAAGCGCCTGCAATCCGCGGTTGACCTGCAGGAGGAAGCGCTCGGTGGCGGCCTCGATCTGCTCTTCGGAATTTGCCGCCACCAATCCAGCCAGGCGCTCTTGTGTCGCACCCAACTCCGCGTGCAGGGCTGAGAGCTGGTCTTTGAACGCCGCGATTGCGTCGCTTGCCGCTCTCTGCATGTCTCCTACTGCTCCCGCATGAACCCGCAGGCCGGCTGCGAGACGCTCTTCGATCCGCGCTTCCATTTCCCGCATCTCGGACCGTAGCGAATCGGAATCGACCTTTTCTCGCCGCAGCGCTGCCAGAGCCTCGGCGCGCCGCGCGGCCACCACCAGCAGCTTCAGCTCCATGATCACTTTCTGCATGCGGGGCGGGCGCATATCGGGGCTTTTGGCCAGACAGGGCAGCACCACCCGGTCCACCGCCGGGCTCCCGGAAGCGGGCATAGGCGCCGTCGAAACATCTTCGGTGAAGGCACAATGGCCGGTCAGCATCTCGAACACGATTGTGCCGAAGGAGAAGATATCGGAGCGCACATCGGGCTCGCGTCCCTGAGCCACTTCCGGGGCTGTATAGGGCGTCACGGCGCCCACCTGAGCTGACGAGGGCCTCAGCTCGGCGCCCGCGTCCCCCAGTTCCACGCACTCCGGCGACAAGGCTCCATGCACGCCGTCGCCATCGTGGAGCCTGCGTATCGCCTCGGCCAGCGCCATCGCCGCCCGCAGCGCCTCTCCCAGGGCCAGGCGGCCTTCTCCCATGCGATCTGCAAGTGTCATTTCATTTCATCTTGAACAGGTCCCCAACGACGGGCAAGTACCAAACCGCGGACCGTGACCGCCAGTACTCGTGTACCTGCCCTAGCCGGAGACCTTCTCGAAGAACTCCAGCGAGCGCCGCGCGCACTCTTCCCAGTGAAAGCTCTCCGCGCGTGCCCGTCCGGCCGCGCCGAGCGCCGACCGCAACCCGTCGGAGGTCATCAGCCGCGAAAGAGCATGATGCAGTTCGCTCTGGCTGCGCGGGTCCACCAGCAGAGCGGCATCGCCCGCCACTTCCGGCATGGACGAGACGTTGGAAGTGATCACCGGCACCCCTGCGGCCATCGCCTGCGCTACCGGAAAGCCGAAGCCTTCGTAGAGGGAGGGATAGACAAACAAGGCAGCTCCCGCGGTCAGGCCCGGAAGCAGCGCCTCGGGCACATATCCCAGGTAGCGCACGTGGCGGAGCCGCCGCACGGTCCGGTGAGAAGACCATCCTGCCGGCCCCGCAACTACCAGTTGAAAGTGTTCTCGCAGGGAACCCGGCAGCGATTCAAAAGCGTCCAAAAGCGCATCGACGTTCTTGCGCGGCTCGATCGTGCCAACGAAGAGGACGTAAGGACGGCCCAGCCCATACTTCTTCCGCGCCGCGTCCACCTGCGCACCGTCAGGCGAAAAGTACGCGCGGGCGATTCCCGGGTGAATCACTGAGATCTTTTCCGGCGGCAGCCGGAGCACTCGGACCGCGTCACTCCGGGTGGCCTCTGAGATGGCGATCAGCGCGTCGGACCTCCGCGCCAATTCGGCGAAACTCTGCTCCGCCGCGAGGTTGGCACGGGTGTGCGACTCGGGCATCAGTGTGCACGTGAGATCGAAAATGGTGCCCGTCAGCCGCGCTTTTGCGGGCGGACGCCGCACCAGCATGCTCGCGTGAAAGATGCTGGCGTCGCCGGTCAGCCAGTCCAGCACCGGAAGCGGAGTATGATTGGCGGCCGCCAGTGCACCGAGCCCGCTGACGGTCTTCCACCATCCGGCGATGCTGCTCTCATGGGTCAGGGGGCGGACGCTATCCAGCCGGGGAAGTGTGCGCACTACGTCCTTCCCGGCCAGCCGCCTCAAATGCAAAATCCAGTGATAGAGATAATTCTTGACGCCGGCGCTGCGCACGAGAAGCGGCGAAGCGTCAATTACAACGCGCACATTCCAGTGTAGCCCTTGCGTGCGGCAAACGATCGCGTGTTCGTCGTCCGCCCGGCAACCTGCTCCACTAGCTCTCCCGATAGAGAATCAACACCGCGCCGATCAGCACGAAACAGACCGGCCAGATCCACGCTACCACCTGAGCGCGGTTGCGCGGAAGGCGGATCTCGAGCCAGCGGCTCCAACCCGCGCCCACGGCCAGCAGTGCGAGGGGAATGTGACTGAGCTCGGCCAGAAACTCCTCCTTGATGTTCCCGAGAGAGTGCGAGTGCGTCATCAGGAAGGCGCCCCCGATCGCGCAGACCAGTGGGAACACCAGGCCGGCGCGCCGCGGCGCGAGGCGCTCGGTCTGCACGGCCCATTCGAAGATCGCGAATACCACGATCAGCAACACGAAAAACCGGTGTTGCGCGACCTCCGCCACCTGAAAGCTCTCCCAAAAGCCGCGCGGGCCCAGAGGCCAGTTTTCGGAATCGGCGCGGACGAGCAGAAACGCCGCCAGGCCAAAGAACGCCAGGGGCCAGTGACGTGCCCACAAGAAACGGCGCGAAAACACGGCCAGGATGCCTATCGCAAGCACTACCAATCCGGCCCAATGGTGATTGTATTCGGACCACGCGATATCGGCCGGGGTGTTGGGATGCTGTAACTGGCCGGGCACGAAAGCCCCGGGCAGTTTCGAGCTCTCGGGAATAGCCAGCGAGCTTGCCGGCGACAAATCGGCGAAAGACGGTGTCTCCATGCGCGGCCAGCGCGGCGTCATCCGCTGCACGATCTCCGCGCCCGTTACGCGGTCTGCCAGCACATCCACCGCGGGCGGCGTCGACGTAAGCGAAGCGGCGGTAAGCAGGACGGTAAATCCGATTCCCACCTCGGCCTCGGCGAAGCGGCTCAGCGGAAGCAGCCCCGGCGCGCCGCCGCGTCGCACGGCGCGCACGATTTTCAAATTGAGCGCGCCGAATAGCAGCAGCACCCCGGTCAGCGCGATCTTGGCCAGCAGCATGAGTCCGTACGTGGTTCCTCCCATGGCCGCGGTGGAGCCCACGTAGGTGACGCCTAGTCCGGCGCCGGCGACTATGACCACTGCGACCGAAACCGTGGCCAGGCGGGAGAAGCGGTCCGTCAATCGCGCGGCCTGCGAGTTTTCCGGAGTGCGCCGCAGCGCGATCAGCAGATACGGCAATCCTCCAATCCACGCGGCGCCGGCGGCATGATGGGCGAACGTCAGGGACATGAGCAGCCAGCGGTGCTCGAGACGCGCGGCCGAGTGGCTCAGCATGACGGACCCGGTAAGGATGGCGCAGCAGGCCGCTGCCGCCGCGGTCGAACGCCAGGCGCCTCCGGCCAGCACCACGATCACTGCCGCGCCCGCTACGATCAGCAGTGTCGCCTTCCAGAAATCGGCTCCGGCGACTTCGGCCAGGCGCAGATCGGTGGTCCCCATCAGAATCGCCGAGTTGGCCGCGGCGAGCAGAAGCTGCACCGTGGCCAGCGAGATCGCGCAGCACATCTGCCAGCGGAAAGTGCGCTCCAGCACTTCTCTGCTGGTGGGCCCGCGGGCGACGATCCAGGCAAACACGACGCCGCCGACGGTCAGCGCCTCGAAGCAAAGCGTCATGCCCCGCAGGAGCACCGACAGAAAGCCAAAAATATCGAGCAGTTGGGCCACGGCTACTGCACGCGAAAAGGTACTTCACCGCGGGTGATGTGCCCGTCGCTGGCGAGAACCTGCCAGCGCAGAACGTAAGCCCCGGCCTTCAGCCCTTTCGCTTCCGAAACGAGGGTATCACCTGAAGGCGCCTCCGCGATAGCCAGCGCAATCTGCGAGCCATCCGGTGCGACCAAGGTGAGCCTTGATCGTTTGGTATCGATTTTCGAATTGAACCGGAGCTTGATCGGAACGTCGGGTCCACGCACTACGTCGTGAAGGGCGGGGACAGCGGATAGTACAATCGCGTGGCCATCAGCGCCACGCGGCAGCAACATCGCCAGCGCAAGTACGATGGATGTGCCGAATCTCCAGGTATGCATCAAAGAATTTGATGCCGCGACGCGCGCGAGGGACTTTATTTTGTTGGGACGATTTACTTTCTATCCGGCCTTTCTTCCGGCAGTTGCCCGGTTCAGTAGCGCTCGCATGTAGGCAAATCCGTAGGCGGTCTGAGCGTAGTTGCCGCCGACCATCTCCGGACTGTGGTCCAGAATGACGATTCCGTCGAAGCTCACGTCGGCGAGCGCCTTCATGATCTTGTACATGTCGTAGTAGCCGTTGTCCATGAAGGTTTCGATGAAATGCGGCAGAGGCGCGCTCACGTTGCGGAAGTGAATCTTCCAGATCTTGCGGGCGCCGAAGTAGCGGATCATCTCCTCGGGGTCCTTGCCGGTAAGCTGCCGGCCGCCTTCGAGCCACGTCCCGCAGCACAGGCAGATGCCCACGTTCGGACTGTTGGCGATCTCCATGGCGCGCTTGTAGCCTTCGAAATTGCCGAAGATGCACCGCGGCACGCCGGCCAGCACCGGCGCCGGCGGATCGTCGGGATGGATGCCGATGCGGACCCCTGCCTCCTCGGCCACCGGAGCAACCTGCCGGATGAAGTACGTGTAGTTCTCCCAGATCTCTTCTTTGGTAAATTCACGCTCGTGCGACAGGGGCTCGCGCCAGGTCTTGCCATCCCAGACGCCGCGCTTCTCGCTGCTGGCCATGTCGAATTCACGCGCGGAGGCTCCCCGGATCATGGCCCGCCCGCTGCTCCAGATGCCGTTGCCCATATGGGCATAGGTCGTGTAGTAGATCTCTGCCTTGCCCAGGTTGCGGAGGTATTGCTTGTACTCTTCGATCTTTTGATCGCGTCCCGGCAGGTTCAGCGTCACCTCGGGCATGTTGTGGACGCTGGTGTTCCCGATGTTCCAGACCCTGATGCCGACGTCCGCGTAGCGCTTCCTGATCTCCTGGAATCCTTCGGCGGTCCGCAGGTCCGGCGTAGAGGCTACGCTGACATACTGCGCGCCGATCTGCCGCAGGAACCTGAGCTGTTCGTCCGACGGCGTAGCGCCCGATTGCGCGCAAAGCTTGATGCCCGGGGCGTTGGCGTGGACCGCCGGCGCAGCTTTCCGGGCCGCCGCCAGTAGCGCGGCGCTTACCGCCATCTTGCCGAAATCTCTGCGATGCGTCATGAGGTACCTCCCGCGCGATGCGTTCTATTGTCCCACCCTCTGCGGCGTGGTTCATGCCTCCCCAACGGGATGCATGACACGCGCAATCGTCTGCACCAGCCTCTCCCAGTTCGACTGCTCTCTCGATAGCCGTCGCTTTCCGGCGGCGGTGAGCCGGTAGTATTTCGCCCGGCGGTGGGCTTCGGACTGCCGCCACTCCGACGCCAGCCATCCCTGCCGTTCCAGGCGGTGCAGGGCGGGGTATAGCGATCCGTGCTCGATCTGCAGCGCCTCCTCGGTTCTTGCGCGGAGCGCCTGGCCGATTCCGTGGCCGTGCTGCGGACTCCATTGCAGCGCGCGAAGGATCAACATGTCCAGCGTGCCCTGAAGGATTTCGATGCGGTTCCGCACTTTCTTGGGCATTGAGGTCTGGCAGACAGTCTACTACGGCAGACACCTCACCGCGCGAGATGCGCGGAAGCAGAAAGCGGCCGTCCGCCCCACTTCATGTGCTATACTTTCGCTTTATGACACACCGGGCGCACCATCATCACCATGTGATCGCGCGACGGGCCGTGTCCTAGTCTCTAACTAGTATTGGAAAGGACGCCCGCCGCTGGATACGGCGGGCTTTTTTTGTATCTGCATGAATCTGAACTTCGCCAAATCGGACGGCCTGGTCACCGCGGTCATTCAGGACGAGAAATCGGGCCGGGTGCTCATGGTCGGCTATATGAACGAGGAGGCTTTCCGTCACACCGTGAATACGGGCTACGCCACCTTCTGGAGCCGCACTCGTCAGAAACTGTGGCTCAAGGGCGAGAGTTCCGGGCACCGCCTGGTGGTCAAGGAAATCGCCACCGATTGCGACCGGGATGCGGTGCTGATCAAGGTCGAGGCGCAGGGCCCCGGCGTGTGCCACGAGGGCTACGAAAGTTGCTTTTTCCGCCGCCTGGAAGAAGGGCAGTGGAAGGTCTCCGAGCCGCGCACTTATGATCCCGCTGCGGTCTATGGAGGCCGGAAGTGAAACTCAAGCTCGGCATCCCCAAGGGCTCCCTGGAAAACGCGACCATCGACCTGTTTCGCCGCGCCGGATTCCAGATCACAACCTCTACCCGATCGTATTTCCCCGGTATTGACGATCCCGAGATCGAGTGCATGCTGATCCGCGCCCAGGAAATGGCGCGCTATGTGGAAGACGGCATCCTCGACGCCGGGCTCACCGGTCTCGATTGGATTGCCGAGAACGAGGCGGACGTCGTCGCCGTCGCCGACCTGATCTATGCCAAGCAGAGCTTCGGCAAGGTGCGCTGGGTGCTCGCCGTCCCCGAGGCATCCGGCTTCCGCACCGTCCACGACCTGCAAGGCCGCATCATCGCCACCGAGCTGGTCGCGACTACCAAGCGGTACCTGGCGAAGCACGGCGTCAGCGCCAGGGTCGAATTCAGTTGGGGCGCCACCGAGGTCAAGCCGCCCGTGCTGGCCGATGCCATCGTGGAAGTCACCGAGACCGGCAGCAGCCTCCGCGCCAATAAGCTCAAAATCATCGACACGGTGCTCGAGTCCAACACGCAACTGATCGCCAACAAGGGGTCCTGGGAAGATGCCGCAAAGCGCCGCAAGCTGGAAGACATCCGCATGCTTCTGGAAGGCGCCATCAACGCGCTCGGAAAGGTCGGCCTCATGCTTAACGTCCACAAGGACTCGCTGGCGGCTGTGCTCGCCGTGCTGCCGGCGCTCAAGCGTCCCACGATTTCGCATCTGTCCGACGACGACTGGCTCGCCGTCAACACCATCCTGGACGAGTCCACCGTCCGCGACATCATTCCCCGGCTCAAACAAGCGGGAGGGCAGGGAATCGTGGAATACCCGCTGAACAAGATTGTGCTGTGATCCGCATTCTGCAATCCAAAGACCTGGGTCGCCTGCTGGCTCGCAAGGCGGCCCGGCTCAGCGAGGCCGAAGCCGTCGTCCGGCCCATCCTCGAAGCAGTCAGGAAGCGTGGTGACCGCGCGCTCCTGGAATACGCGCGCAAGTTCGACGGCTTCACCGGCAAGTCGGTCCAGGTTCCACTCACCGCGGCGCACCGGCTCGCGCCCGCTTTCCTGAAAGCGGTCGAAACCGCCGCGGCAAACATCCGGAAATTCTCCGGGCGCCAGATGCCGCGCGAATGGACCGCGTTGGCCGCTCCCGGAATGAAGCTGGGACAGGTGGTGCGTCCGCTCGATACGGTCGCCGCCTACATCCCCGCCGGCCGCTTCCCGCTGCCTTCGACGCTGCTGATGACGGTAATTCCCGCGCAGGTGGCGGGCGTGCCTAACGTCTGTGTCGCCTGCCCCCGCTACGTCCCCGAAGTCTTCGGGACCGGCCGCTTCCTCGGCCTCAAACAGATCTTCCAGATGGGCGGCGCCCAAGCCATTGCCGCGTTCGCCTACGGCACCCGGACCGTGCCGCGCGCCGACCGAATCGTCGGCCCCGGCAACATTTACGTCGCCGCCGCCAAAAAGCTCCTGGCCGGCGAAGTCGGCATCGACTTTGTCGCCGGCCCGACCGAGATCCTGATCATTGCCAAAGAAGGCGATCCTCGCCACATCGCCGCCGACATGCAGGCCCAGGCCGAGCACGATGCCGACGCTTTCGCCCTCCTGCTCACGCCCTCCAGGCGCCTCGCGCAGGCCGTGGCGCAGGCGTCGGAGCTGCCCCGAAACTGCGCCATCGTCGTTGTGCGTTCGCTCCAGGAGGCGGTCGAAATCTCCAACCGTTTCGCCCCCGAGCACCTCAGCATCCCCGATGCCGGCCTGCTCCCGGCCATCCGTCATGCCGGCAGCATCTTCATCGGACCGTACAGCCCCGAAGCCGCCGGCGACTATGCGACCGGCCCCAATCATGTGCTTCCCACCAACGGCGCCGCGCGCCAGCGCGGCGGCCTGTCCGTGACCGATTACCTCAAGGTGATCTCCACGCAAGAGCTCACTGCATCCGCTCTCCGTTGCCTCGCGCCCGCAATCACCACGCTGGCGCGCGCCGAAGGCCTGGAATGGCACGCCCGCAGCATCGAGGTGCGCGTCCAATGAGACTCCCCAAAGGCGCCATCCGCCCCCGTCCCGCCGTCATCGCCATGGCGCCCTATCATCCCCCCACCGCCGGGCGCGCCGACAAGCTCCGCCTCGATTTCAACGAGAACACCGTAGGCTGCTCGCCGTCGGTAATCGCCGCCCTCAAACAGGCCGTGACGCCTGAAGACCTCTCCATCTACCCCGAGTACGGGAAGGCCAAGGAGGCCATCGCCAACTACTTCGGCGTCACGCCCGACGACTTCGTCTTCACCAACGGTACCGACGAAGCCATCCAGGTCTTCATCAATACCTATGTCGATGACGGCCAGGAGGTGCTGGTCCTCAAGCCTGCCTACGCCATGTATCGCTTTTACGCGGAAGTCGCCGGGGCAAGTATTCTCGACATCCCCTATCCGCAGCCTGGCCTCGAATTTCCGCTGCAAGCCGTCCTCGACGCGATCACCCCCGACACACGAGCCATCCTGCTCGCCAATCCCAACAATCCGACCGGCACAGGAGTCGGTCTCCACGGCTTGGAGCGTATTCTCTCGCGCGCAAGAAGAGCTGCCGTGCTTGTAGACGAGGCCTACTACGAGTTCAGCGGCGTGACCGCGCTCGGCGAAATCGGCCGCATTCCCAACCTGTTCGTCTGCCGGACCTTTTCGAAGGTCTTCGGAATGGCCGGTATGCGCCTCGGCTGCCTCTTCTCGCAGCCGGCGAACATCGCCTATTTGCACAAGGCGCAATCCCCGTACAGCGTGAATTCGCTGGCCGTTCTCGCCGCGCAGGCCGCGGTGCAGGATACCTTCTACATCCAAAACTATGTTGCTGAAGTTCTGGCGGCTCGCGAACTGCTTTGCCTGGGCCTGGAGAAGCTGGCTGTCTCGTATGTCCCCAGCTCGGCGAATTTCGTGCTCGCCCGCTTCGGCAATCGTGCCATCGAGGTCCGCGACCGCCTGCGCGAGCAGGCCATCCTCGTCCGCGACCGGAGCTACGAAGCCCCCGGCTGCGTCCGCATCACCGTCGGCACCCGCGAGCAGACCCGCAAGCTGCTCGCCGCACTGGAGGCGTTGCTGTGAAGCCGCTGCTCATCTTCGATATGGACGGCGTTCTGGTCGACGTCACCGAAAGCTACCGCGAGTCGATCGCGCAAACCGTCCATCACTTCACCGGCGTCATGCCTACCCGCGAGCAGATCCAGGATTACAAGAACCAAGGCGGCTGGAATGACGACTGGCGGCTGTCGCACCACATGATTACCCAAGCCGGCGCGGAGGTCTCCTTCGAGACCGTGAAGGAGTACTTCCAATCGATTTTTCTCGGCGGCCTGATTCTGCGCGAGCAGTGGGTGGCCCGTCCGGGTGTGCTCGAAACGCTGAACAGGCAGTTCGATTTCGCCCTTTTCACCGGCCGTCCCCTCCCGGACGCGAAACTGACCCTCGACCGCTTCGCGGACGGCCTCACCTTCGCTCCGCAAGTCGGCATGTACGAAGTGACGCGCCATAAACCCGATCCCGAAGGACTGATCCGGATCGCCGCCGGCAACCAGCGCCCGCTCTACTATATCGGCGATACCGTCGATGACGCCCGCTGCGCACGCGCGGCCAGGATCCCGTTCGTGGGAATCGCGGCGCCGTCCAACCCGCGTTACATCGACCTCGTTTTTCTCTTTCAGGCGGAAGGCGCTTACGCGATCGTGGACGACATCAACTATCTTTCCGAGGTCTTCGCGTCATGAGAACCGCCCGCATCCGCCGTGACACCAGGGAAACTCGTATCGCCGGCACGCTCAAAATCGAGGGCCGCGGCCGGTACGAGATCTCCACCGGCATCCGCTTCTTCGACCACATGCTCGAGCTGTTCACTAAGCACGGCGGGTTCGACCTGAAACTGCATGCCGATGGCGACCTCGATGTCGACCAGCACCACACCGTAGAGGACGTGGGCATCGTCCTGGGCCAGCTTTTTTCGAAGGCCTTGGGCGACCGCAAGGGCATCAATCGCGCCGGCTACTTCTTGCTGCCGATGGACGAAACACTGGCCATGGTTGCCGTCGATCTCGGCGGCCG
>DATJYW010000431.1:0-12102 GCA_035499435.1 Candidatus Acidiferrales bacterium
GAAGAGTCCCTGGGACTGGAAGCAGCATGGGCAATGCGGCAAGTGGATCAGCGATCTCGTGCCTCACATCGCCTCCTGCGCCGATGACATCGCGTTCGTCCATTCCATGCAGGCCAAGTCCAACGTCCACGGACCTGCCACATTCATGCAGAATACCGGCTTCGTGCTGCCCGGCTTCCCCTGCATGGGGTCCTGGGTCTCCTACGGGCTCGGCACCATGAATGAGAATCTGCCGACCTTCATCGTGCTCCCCGACTCCCGGGGCTTCGCCCCCAACGGTCCGGGAAACTGGACTGCCGGTTTTCTCCCCGCTTCGCACCAGGGCACGATGATTCGTGCCAGCAGCCCCAACCCCATCTACGACCTCTTCCCGCCCAAGGACGCCGCCTTCATCACCAAGGGGAGCGAAAGCAGCACCTGGCAATTGCTGCGCGAGATGAATCGGGACCACATGCAGCATCGCGAGGGCGATTCCCGCCTCGACGCGCGCATTACGTCCTACGAAATGGCAGCGAAGCTGCAGCTCAGCGCGCCCGAGGTTCTCGACATATCGGGCGAATCCGAAGCCGCTCGCAGACTCTACGGTCTCGACGAAAAAGCCACCGAAGACATGGGGCGCAACTGCCTCATCGCGCGCCGTCTATTGGAGCGCGGCGTACGCTTTGTTCAGGTTTGGAGCGGCGCCGATAACGGCTTCCCTCGCCGCAACTGGGACAGTCACGAGAATCTCGCCAAAGACCACGCCGACATGGCTGCCGGCATGGACCGCCCCACGGCCGCCCTGATCAAGGATCTAAAATCGCGCGGCATGCTCGACGACACCATCGTTTTCTGGACTACCGAATTCGGACGCATGCCCTGTAGCCAGGGCGCGAAGGGACGGGACCACAATCCCTTCGCTTTCACGATCTGGCTCGCCGGTGGCGGCATCAAAGGCGGGGTCAGCTACGGCGCCAGCGACGAATGGTCCTATAAAGTAGCCGACAAACCAATCTACTGTTACGACGTCCACGCTACTGTTCTCCGGTTGCTCGGCATCGACCATACGAAGCTGACTTACCGGCATAACGGCATTGACCGGCGCCTGACCGACGTGCACGGCCAGGTGATACCGGAACTGCTGGCATGATCGCGATGCGCCTGTAACTTTGTTTGAAAGTTCGTCTTATAGACGTTATACTCCGCCAGGCCGACCGGTTTGTTGTCATTACATATGCTGGCGGGCGATCCAGTCGGCGATTCGCTGCAGCACGGCCGGGGAGATTGTTTCTTCCGCCCAATTGGCCTCCCGGCCGATGCCGACGTCGGCGGTTTGAAACAGAAGATTTACGTCTGGCACCTCCTCGACCTCGGCGGCCTTGTTTCCGGCCAGCGCGCCGCGCATCGCAGGTGCGTTCCTGCCGGCCGGTACAGACAGATCCTTTTCGGCGTAGAGCGCCAGTACCGGAGAGGCGATCTTGCGGAGTTGCGGCGAGGGATCGTAGCTCATGGCTTGGCGGAACTGTGGGGAGGTCCACTGTCGCAGCTGCGCCACAATTTGGGACTCGGGAAGCTTGCCCGCCAGGAAACCTCGCACCTTCGCGGCCAGAGCCGCCGGATCGCTTTCCTCCAGGACCATAGCTAAGACGCCGCGCATCAGCGCCGCCTCTTGGTCTACCTTCGTGGGGAGTTCTCCATTGGCGAGAGCGCTGAGGCGTCCGGCTTCCACCGCGTTCTCGGCCGCGCGAACCGCGGGTGCGCCGAGCATCACCACAAATGCGACAGCAGGATCCCGCACCGCGACGATTGCCGCCGGAAGACCTCCGTCCCCATGGCTCACGAGGCCAATGCGTCCGGCGTTCACTTCGCGGCGCGTCCTCACGTACGCCAAGGCGGCGGTGACATCGCCGGCGTAATCCTCAAGTTGCAAGCCGGCGGACTTGCCACCGGATTTGCCGACGCCACGCGCGTCTGTCCGCAAGACTGCAATTCCAGCGCGCGTCAGGTAGTCGGCCAGGACAAGAAACGGCCGATGGCTTGAGATCAGCTCATCGCGATCCATCGGTCCCGACCTCGGTATCAGCACCACCGTCGGAAACGGTCCCCGGCCTTGAGGAATGGTGAGCGAGCCTGCCAGGCTGATGCCCGTCGCAGGGTTCTCAAAGACAACCTCTTCGCTCGTGTAGGGAAGAGGCGCCGCCGGGTCCTGACGTCCGGCGTCGACCTTCTGCGCATTCAACGCGTACACGTACGTGTGGATCATCTGTCCGAGCGCCCCTCCGGGGCTGCCGCGATGGAGCAGTAGGACGCCGGCATGGCGGCGAGGCTCGAACCAGAACGCTGCACCGGTTCCCGGCTGAGGGCTATTGATGGACGGAATGAAGTAATAATGTTTACTCGTCCAGGTCTCTCCCTCGTAGCCGATTCCGAACCATTCGCTCGGATTCACGACCGCCACAGAGTTGCCCACCCAAACTCTGCGGTAGTTTTCCTCCAACTCGCTGCGGGTCAGGACGGTCTCGGGACCACCCAACATTAGAAATGAGGCCAAGCGCGCCACGTCCCCGATGGTGGTTTCGATCACCGGACTGCCCCCCGCGCTGAAAGAGGAGACACGGGTGTGCGACATTTGCAGGGGAGACAGAATTTTCTCCGCCAGATATGCGGCAAACGGCTGGCCCGCGGCCCTGGCCAGCGCGAGCGTCAGTACTGCGCTACCGAGGTCCGAAGCCGCGGCGTGCGTTCCGGGCTCGAACGCGTAGTGCGCCTGCGGAAGAGCGGCGATCAGGCTTCTCTCCCAACCGGCGGCGGGATCCTGCGGATCCGCCGCACCGGCGGCGCTTTCCAGGCCGGAGGTATGCAGTGCCAACTGAATGAGCGTGACCGGCGCCGCATGGGGGTACCAGTTGCGCACCGTTTTGAGCTCAGGCACGAACTTTTCGGCGGGATCGGAAAGATGAGCCTTGCCATCGCGCATCAACTGCAGGAGCATAACGGCGGTGAAGGCGCCCGTTCCGATTTCGTACTCTGTATCGGCGCTTGCAGGCCTCTGCCGGCCCGCGTCCGCGAAGCCGTAGCTTTTCGTCCAGGCCAGCCCGTTGCGAGTCACGACGGCCAGCGTGTAGCCGACGTCGGCCGGGTTCTTCACCGCCTCCGCTGCGATTCGATCCAGGTCGCGAATCACCTCCGGCATGCCGGGAGGCAGCTTTTCCGTCTGGGACGGCAGGCTACCGGCGATGCCGAGAAAGGCGCAGAGGACCGTTACTCGTGTAACCATAGCTCCGCCGGAGGTTCAGTCCCCGGTATTCGTTATACGCGCAGCCGCGGCTCTAGTACCGATCCGGCAGGGTTCTGTGCTTGTCGCCAAGGGAAGGAGTTGGCGTAATCAATGCGGCCGGTGACCTCCGCCGTCACGGCTTCCAGCAGAAGCCCACCTCTTGCGTGCCTACGTAGGTGGTGATGTGCAAGACTGCGTTGGCGGCGACCGCGATACCAGCTTGCCCGAATACGGGATCTCCGCAGGATGTCGTTGCAGTGAAGGACCGCGGGATCGAAATGTTCATTTGGTACAGACCGATCTGGCCTGGGGTCAGCCCGACAAATTCGATCGGTAAGCCAGGATCCGCCGAATCCTCTGGAGAATACGACGCTGGTATGGCCGCGAGATTTACGCGTGGGCCGTCGAGGAGCCTCACGCGCACTCCGGGCGCTCCCGGAACTTGAGTCAGCACGACGCCTGGCGGTGAAGGCCTTCCGCTTAGCCGTGCTTGATACGCAGTTTCCTGACGACGCAGCGAGGCCTTTGGGGCCTCGCTCTCCTAAACGGTCACTTTCAGTAGCCGGACTTCGAGGACATCGAAGGCTTGGTGCCGGTCGCGATCCAACGTCCTGAGGGGACGCGGATCAGAAACAATGGATTGTTGCACGTTGCGGGAACTCCTATCTTGAACGAGAGCTCCGCGTTGCCGTCAGCGCTGAGGACCGCAGTTGGTGTATCAACGGTCGCCTCAACTGTTCCGGCCGGGCTGCCCGCGTTGCACACCAACGTGCCGACTACACTGGCGACCGTACCGGGGGTACCGCTGGCGTTTCCTCCGTTCAAGACGAGCCCCTCCACGTCGAAGGAACCGTTGCCGGTTGCAAGGTCGATCCTAGCGCTACCATTACGAGTGGTCCAGGGACCCGCACCGCTGTGAATTTGACCGACCGGATTGTCGACCCCGGGGGCAGTGACCACTCCTTCTACGCCGCGCCAGTGAACGACCGTGTCCGCCTGGGCAAATGCTCCTGCACAAAGCGTCAGCAACAACAAACTCAATCTCTTCATTTCCTATTTCTATCCTTTCGTGTTTCAGTTGAGGCCTACTCCTAGTGAGTAGACCAAACTTATCCTCGTGGGTATTACATACTCATTAGACGTCGTAGTCTGGTTAGCGGCCGCAATAGAGTTGCGGCGCTCGCGGCAGACATACGACAAAGCAGGCGCCCATGCTGGTGTTTTCAGCCCATATTTCCCGAACGTCGCAGGACTCCGTTCGCCGGTTCCGGACCAGGCACTCTTCGAGCAACTCGTTCATTCGGATAAGACGCCTTGTAGAGGTTCTGCTCAAGGCGGCGAACCTCGCTAGTGCGACGGATTCTCATCTCCACGTTCGCCATTGTACGAAGCGATCGCGATCCCTGACCGCCCATCGGTCAGAGTGTACGAGAAGACCATCTGGAACCGGTCGTTCAGCGCAAAACGTCCCAGATCGACGTGATCGACGATGGAGCCGAATAACTTGTCGCCGGGCCTGATTACTGGAATCAGCGATTGTCCACCCGAGACCTCGAGGAATATGCCGGTTGGGGCGGTGTCTCCGGCGAAGTTTGGGATCGCGGAGAAGGCGACGGCGCCGCTGTTGTTGATCGACGGATGCTCCGAATTGGTGAAGGGCGGGTTTGACGGGTCATTCCGGGCCGTGACGCCGCGCGCGGTCCCGGTGAATATCTCGGGTGCACCGCGCACCACAAGAAAGGCCACGTCCGCGACGACGCCCGCACTGTTGATGACGGGATCGCCGAAGGATGCGATTTCCGGCTTGCGGTTGGTATCGACGATATCGACCAGCGCGTCGGACGCGGTGAAAACGCCGCTGCTCCCATCCCGAAGGCTGGCGGAAAACACGATGGTGCCCCGGTCGTTGATGGCGACATTTTGGAAGCCTGAAAAGCCGGTGGCCGATGTGCTCAGAACGGTGGTTAACGGGCCGCCATTGCCGGTGAAGACTGCGACCGGCGAACCGCGCTGCGCGAGAGTTGCCGAGAACGCGACATTACCCGAAGCATTGATCGACGGCGCCGCAACACCGATCCTGGATAGCCCATTGGCCATCGAATCCGCGATCAGGATCTTCGACCTTCCGTCGCCCTTGTAAATGGAGTGGGAGTTCGAGGCGGTGGTTGCGTCGAACACGACGACCCCGCCCGGATTGATCGCTACGTCATCGCCGAAGAAGCTCAGGCCGTCCGATGTAGACGCGATCGTGGCGAGCTTATCCAGCGCCTGGCCGGCCCGGAAGATGCCCTCGGTCCCACCGTTGCTAGCCGCCCGGAATGCCACTTCTCCGTGGTTGTTTATGGCAGGGAAACTGCCAATCGAGTTAAAGCCATTGGTCGAATCCACCACTTCGGTAAATTCGAACGCGTACGACTTGCCCGAGGATTGAACCTGGCAGAATACCGGCCCCAGTGCGAGTAGCGCGGGTGCGACTCGCATAAGCTCAAGCACTCTTTTCTTCATTGCTCTGCTCTCTTCCTATTAGTCAGCCTGCTGCGCCGTCGAACGTAGCAGCATAAGACGCCGAGTGCCGGCAGGGTCAGGAATGCGCTGAAAGGCTCCGGCACAGCGGCCGCCGTGGTGGTAATCGTAAAATTCGGCGCTGTAAACGTCGGCAGCAGGTTTCGACCTTCGGCGCCATTCAGATTCAATATGCGCGCCAGGATCTTCAAGTCCGCACTCTCACTGCTCAGATCCGTGGAATACACGAGCCGGGGCAGGTCGAGAGCCTGGTTGAAGTAGATGAAGAATCCCGCACCCGGGGTGGTGATCTTGCCAGCGATCAGATTGGCTGCGTTGCCGGCGCCAAATGGCGTGAGAGGGTTGTTGTCGTCGTCGATCGATTGAAGGACCACGACGTTCACGCCGGTCGCCGGCAGGTCGGATACGGGGGCATTCACAAAATCGACGTTGCTCCCTACTCTAAATACGTTCGATTCCAGCGAGAAAACATCGGTAGCGATCGAAAAGGAAATGAAATCTTCGCCGCCGACAATCTGTCGTCCGGGAACGTTCAAAACATCGGTCCCGGCAAACGGGTCGGTGTCGAAGCGGAAAGTGTTGGCATTCGCGGTCGAGCTCAAAGCTAAGAGAACGACCCCGACGCAGTAGAAAGTAGAGTGACGCATTCTGTCTCCTTGGTAAATTCTCGGGACTGCTTATCGGGCGGCGCCGGAGGAAGTAACGGTTCAGCGCCAAGTCGAGGTCCTGGCGGGGCTGCCAGGACCCGGTTGTTGCGCTCGCGTATCAGTACTTGGCGTCTGCTTTGTAAAAGTAGTAATCGGCGGTGTACGGTACGAGCGTTTGCTTGCCCACATCAGTGGAAACGGAGCAGCCGTCAGCCGGCGCCGCGCCGCCTTTGGTGTTCAGGCGCTGGACGAAGGTGACTGGGGTCAAGAGGCTGCCGCCCGCTGGTCCGTCCTGCGACCCGATAGACTGCAACAGGAGGCAGGGAATGGCGCCTGAATTGGGGCAACTCGGGTTCTCGGGCCCCGCGGGGAGGATATTCCCGTGGAGGACCTGCGCCCAAACTTTGCTGCTGTCGAAAGAACTCTGCCATGTCGCGCTGCCAAAGGGGATTGGACTCGGAGCGAACATGTTGGGCTTGGTGTCGGGACTCTGAAAGTGCGTGATGATCTGGACGTCCTGCCCGAAGAATTTCGTAAAGAGGGTGGCCTCAGGGCGGGCGGGGTTGATGGTCCAGGAAGCAGTCGAACCGCCCGGGCTCGTCGGCAGACAAACGTAGCCCTGCGTACCCAGCGCGTGGCCAAGCAGAAATGCTGTGTTTCCTGCCTCCGGCGTAATGATGGTCGGAGTCGGCGGGGGCGTGACGGTTTGTGCCTCCGCGTGGTTAATCGTGCCGAAGAGACATCCGAGTGCGAGGGCAGCCACTAACGGCATGTGGGCTTGCAATGTTCTCTTCGTTTGCTGATGAGGGATATGGTTCATTCTTTTGTTTCTCCAGGTCCTTGTCTTGATTTCGAGCGACAGCGCGAGGGTCTCGAGAGACGCAGCCGGCGGAACGCTGATCCCCAAACTAATTCACACGGATCTACAGATTCCGCAGCATGGGCGCTATCGGTCTCTACTGGGTATATCGGAAAGCGAAGCGGAAAGACGACACAGGAGAAGAATCGACGCAGTTGCCGTGCCGATCAGAAGTTGCCGATCATCCAAACACTCGTCTCCCGGGACTCGCCGCTAATGGCGAGATGACGCGCATCAGGCGAGGAGAATCCCCAGATCGAAGTCGTTTGCGGCTGCAGCCAAATGGGTTGGGTTTTACCGTCGAGGTCAACATGCAACAACGCGGCGCCATCCGGTCCCACGCTGGATACAAACAAGCTCCGGGAATTGACCGCCCAGCTCAAATCCACGAGATCGGTATAGCCGCTGATGTTAATTGTTCTGGGTTGCGTATTTCCCAACGGTACCAGCCGAATCGTGTTCCCATGCCTCTTGGCAATGGCGATCCACGAACCGTCGGGAGAGATCTGCCACGCATAATCCATTCCAACACCAGCATCCGTGCCGGGTTCGAGCGCTATCCGGATAAGGTCCTTCTGGTTGCCGATCAACGGGTCGAATGAAGAGATCACCAACTCGTTCTTGTGTGGATCCGGCCGCCCCAGGACACAAAAATTAGCGGCCAGGTTCGTGCACCAGCACTGAGTGAGATCCTCAACGGGGAACAACAACCGGGGAATGCCACCGTTCGTTGCCATTCGGTAAAGCATCATTCTGTTCGAGCCGACGGGCTCGCCCTCGAGAATCACCCATGCGCCATCCGGACTCGGCCGCGCCATATAGAAGTTTGTTCCCAGTGTGGACGTAATCGGTTGAGGAGTACTGCCCGGATCCAGCGCCTGCCTGTAAATTTGCCGCGTTGCCGCCCGCTGCGACGAGAAGATCACTTCACGGGAGTCCGGCGTCCATGCCAAAGCGATATTGATGTTGTCGTCGATCGTCAGCCTGCGGGTATTGAGTAAGCGGGCTCCGTTGCCCGCCAGGTCCCCGACAAGAGCGGCAGCGTGATGAGCGCTCCTTAGAAAGGCCAGGCGCTTTCCGTCCGCAGTGGCGCTCAAGTGATGAATGGAATATCCCGACCAATCCGTCAGCCGGCGTGATTTCCCGCGGGGAATGCCATTGTCTTCGTCGACGCTGAGTTCCCACAAGTCACCGGTCCTCGCCCCGCCTCTTTGCGTACTTCGCGAATATATGAATCGTCCCGGCGCGATCCAAGCAAGTGCGGCCAACGCATTGTCCCGGAGAATGGTCGTTTGATTTGCGCCGTTGAGGTCACAACTCTGCACCAACAGGTCGCCTTGTGGCAACGCCAGGCTGTATGCAATCCTCTTTCCTGCCGGCGACCAGACGATCCCTCCGAACGGGGTCCGGTTGTCGGCCGTCAGGATCCTGTGCGGAGACTCTCCGTGCGAGCCCATCAACCAAATCTCGTGTGCTCCGAGCGCGCTTGGCCTTTTTCCGTACGCGATGTGAGAGCCGTCAGGTGAGACTCTCCATGCTGCCGCCGCGTCGTCGACATCAGCAATCTTCTGCGGTGTCCCTGCCCGCGTCGAAAGCGACCACAAGGTTGCGGGCTTCCCGGGAATGGCGACAGAAGTGATGAACTCAGTGGAATCGGGATACCAACCTCCAAACACCCAGTCGGCCTTCAACGGCTCGATGCCGGGAAGCGGCGGCACGCTCAGGATCTCGCCGGTGTCCACCAGCAGCAGGTGAATCCCTTGACGATCCGCGTAGCCGAGGTATTTCCCGTTGGGAGAAATGGCTGCATTGAGCACAGGTACATCCGGAGGGTTTGCCGTAAGTCTTGCCTGCTTGAGCTGAGGCGGCGATGCGGGACCGCGAGACAGCCTCCAGGTAAGAATCATGGCGCCGATCAGTATTACCACTGCCAATAGCACGGCCGTGACACTCCGCCGCTGCCGGCGCATGAATTTGGCGGTACGATATGCGATCGTGTCGGGCCGGGCCAGGATGGGCTTGTGGCTCAGGTATCTGCGCAGATCGTCGGCGAGCGCGCTCACGGAAGCGTAGCGCTCCTGAGGATCCTTCTTGAGAGTCCTTCCTACGATTGTGTCGAGGTCCCCCCGCAACACCCGGCTTAGCCTTTCCGGCGTCGTAACACGCCGCGCGGCATTCCGGCTCGCGCCGTCCGCGGTTCCCTCGGTCGAAGTCACGATATCCGATGGGCGGGCAGGCTCTGCGTCCAAAATAGCTTTTACCAGGGCCGGGTGCGCATGCGGGCCGGCGCCGGCTGGATGGAACCCTGTCAGCAATACATAGAGCAGGACACCCAGAGCATAGATATCGGTCGCAATCGTCGCGTGTGCGCCCGTTAGTTGCTCGGGAGCCGCATATTCGGGTGTCATCGCCCGCCCGCCTTCGAGTGTCTGCAGCGCTAATCCACGCCGGTCGTCATCTTCGAGCAGCTTGGCAATTCCAAAATCGAGCAGTTTCACCCGGCCGTCCTGCCGGACCAGGATGTTCGGCGGCTTGAGGTCGCGGTGCACAATCAGGTTGGCGTGCGCGTGGGCGACGGCCTCCAGAACGTCGAGAAACAATCGGATACGCGCTTCGATACCGAGCCGATGTTGGTCGCAGTAGCTGTCGATGTGGTCGCCCTCAATGTGCTCGAGGACGAGATAGGGCTGGCCGGCGTGCGATACCCCCGCATCGATCAGTTCGGCGATATTCGCATGCGCCAAGCGGCCGAGAATCATTCCTTCACGCTTAAATCGCTCCTCGCCGGTCCTTCCGATCAGCGCAATTTTGAGAAGCTTCACAGCGACTTTTCGCTCAAATCGCGCGTCGTTTCGTTCCGCCAACCAGACGCTCCCCATACCACCCTGGCCGATCTGCGCTATCAGCCTGTAAGCACCCAATGTTTGACCGGCTAGGCCGGATTCACATGGCAATCCGATGGGACGGTCTTGGAGAAAGCCCTCGCAGGACAAGGCACGGTGATGACCGAGCAGTAATTCCAGTTGATCCGCCAGAGACGGATCCCGAGCGCGCAGGCAAGACAGCCATTTCAAGCGCTCCTCGTCGGTCATTCCGAGTGCCTCGTCGAGATGCGGGCTTAGTACCCGCCATTGTTCGGGGCTCGGTGCGGCCATCGATTTCTCAAAAAGACGCATCCGCGCAAATGCAGCAGTGGAGATAGATGCGCGCCTTCTCCCACCTTCGCTGCACGGTGCGTTCCGACAATCTCTGCATGGAAGCAATCTCGGCGAAAGTAAACCCGCAAAAGAATTTCAGCTCGATCACTTGCGCGAGGTCCGGATCGACTTTCGTCAATTGATCCAAGGCATCGCTAATCGACGAAAGCTGGTTGATCTCGGCAGGATGCGCGAAGTAGTCTCCTTCCAGCGACGTAATTTCAAACTCACCACCGCGCTTGAGGGCCCTCCGGTTGCGGGCGTAATCGATGATGATTCCTCGCATCACCTGGGCGGCATATGCCATGAAGCGTGCCTGGTCGGGAAAGGAGGCGCTATCGCGTGCGGATATATCGAGATAGGCTTCATGCAACAGGGTCGTGACACTCATGCTTGCCGAACTGCCTCTCCGGTTCAATTCCCGCTTGGCCAACCCATGCAACTCGGAGTACAAAGCATTAAAAAGTGTATCGGCGGAGACATTGGCGCCGTCTTCCGACGCGCTCAAGAGCCAACTTGTCGATTCCATGGACCCTCCCTCTTACTGCCATTCAGGCGCCTGCCGCTTTGACCGGTCGGCAAAACGCGCCAACTATGCAGTTATTCTTCCGGGGTATTTTGCAACTGGGACCCTATGTAGTCGAGCAACACTGGAAGGAGAAAGGACACAACAAGGCTCAACTGCAAGATCTGTCCAAAAGCTCTAGACGCGGGAAAGGGCGATACGATTCGAGGAAACAACAGATTTTCATTTCTTGAACGGGAATTGCTCGAACTACCCGAATTTACAATACCCTTGCCGCGTCACAGGTCCGGCGGAGGCTGAGCTTATAGAGTCGCTTTCACGGCGCGGGTTGGCGCGAGCGGAGAATATCATCCAGGGCGCTGAGGATGTGTTGCTCCATCAGGCGGCCGGCGGCCTCGGCGTCGCGCGCGGCCAGCTGTTCCGTCAACCGGCGGTGCTCTTCTATCGCCCGCACGGGCCGGCCGCTGATGCGGATCGTCCTGGCCATGAGCATCTCGCTCTGCAGCTGCAGTTGGCCCATGGTCTTGTGCAGGTAGGAATTGCGCGCCGCCTTGATGATGGCGGTATGCAGATCCTGGTTATAAATCCGGTAAGCATCCATATCGCCCCGGCTCAGGGCGGATTCGCCCATACACTGATGCTGGTGCAGCCAGGCGATCTCCTCGTCCTTGATGCGGGCGCAGGCCAGGCGCGCTCCGAATGCCTCCAGGTTGGCGCGCAACTCATAAAGTTCGCGTACCTGCACGTCCGTAAACTCGCGGACGAACCAGCCCTGGTTGGGCACTTTGATGGCGAGCCCTTCCAGCACCAGGTGGTGCATGGCCTCGCGCACCGGGGTAGTGCTGACGTTGAGCTGGCGCGCTACCTGGTCGGGCCGCAGCGCCGTGCCCGGCTCGATTTGACCGTTCACGATGCTCTTGACCAGCAACTGGTAGACGCGCGCCCCTAACTGTGGGGCATCGCGCAACGGCTGCAGCATGGGGAGAGAGGAGTTCGTCGGATCCTTACCATTTGCCATAAACAGCCTTCACCGTGGTGAAAAAATCCCGGGCCGTGGGACCTATTGAAAAAGCCCCCTGACCGGAGTCCTTTCT
>DATJYW010000432.1:0-5162 GCA_035499435.1 Candidatus Acidiferrales bacterium
CACGGTCTTCCTCACCGCCAACCAGGTGCGCATGGCGTTCTACATCGCCGCGGCGGCGGGACGGAAGGTGGGATTTGCCCGGCAAAAAGGCGAGCTGCTGACCATCGGCGCCGGAGCCTTCGGCTGGCGCGCGATTGCGCGGGAGCTGGTCAGCCACATCCCGCTGGGCGGCGGCTTAATTCCGAAGGCAGCCATCGCTTACGCCGGAACGTTCGTAGTGGGGAAGGGCCTCGAATTCTACGAGTACGGGGCGCGGCAGGCATCGTTCGAGGAGCGCAAGCAGCTTTATCAGCAAGGTTTGGAGCACGGCCGAGTCTTCGCGCGGAGTGAGGGTCCGGCGCAACTTCGGGCGTAAACCTTTCGGCAGTCCCGCGCATCATATAATCGTGAAAGTAAGTCGGGAGAGCTTTATGCGCCTTTTCATCGCGGGAATGGCCCTTGCCTGCGCAAGCCTCGGGTTTGCGGATACCATCGCACTCAAGAACGGCAGCGTGATCACGGGCACTTATTTGGGCGGATCCGCCCGCCAGGTGAGATTTGATGACGGGACGAACGTGCAGACATTCGACGTCAACGATGTTCGTCGGATCGAATTCGGAAGCGGGGGTGGCAACGCGCCGCCACCACCGCCGTCACGGATGTCCACCGACGATCCAGGCCCGCCAACCCTCCACCGGCGCCAGATGTCGCCGGACTCCGGCAGCGTGTCGCCGCCCCTACCGGCACAGGGGGCTGTCCCGGCCCCTGCGCCTGCCCCGGCGGCGCCGACCAGTCCGAGCGGTGTGCTTCTCCCGGCGGGGACGAACTTCGTCATCCGCATGGTTGACGCGGTAGATTCCGAGCGGAACCGCGTGGGGCAGACCTTCCGTGCGACTCTCGATCAGCCAGTGATTGTCGAAGGCAATCAGGTCATCCCGCGGGGCAACGACGTGCTCGTGAAGCTGGTGGACGCGCAGCAGTCCGGAAAGCTGACTGGGAAGACGGAGCTGGCCCTGTCGCTACAATCGGTGAACGTGAACGGGCAGATGCTTGACCTGAACACGGAGACGGTCAAGGAAGATAGTTCCTCGCGCGGAGCGCGGACGGCCAAGGTAGCCGGTGGCACGGCGGCGCTGGGCGCGATCATTGGTGCGATTGCGGGCGGCGGCAAGGGCGCCGCAATCGGCGCCGGAGCCGGCGCGGCGACGGGAACCGGAGTCGAACTGGCGACCTCCGGGCAGCACGTGCACGTGCCGTCCGAGACACGGCTGACGTTTGTCCTGGATGTTCCGGTAAGGTTAATGTAGTGGTTCGCGGGCCAGGGAGGCGCGCGCCACTCGATGAAACCAACTGCGATCGTCACGGGCGGGAGCCGGGGAATCGGCCGCGCCATCGCAACCGAGCTTGCGAAAACTCACCAGGTAATTGCCACCTATCGCGGCCGCAGAGATGCCGCCGAATCGTTGTGCGGCGAGACCGGCTGCGAGATTTTCCAGTGCAACGTGGCCAGCCGTGATGACCGCACGGCGCTCGTGGCCTTCGCGCGCGAACGGTGGGACAGGCTTGACCTCCTGGTCAACAACGCCGGCATGGCGCCTCGCGAGCGCCGCGACCTGCTGGAGGCGACCGAGGAGAGCTTCGACGAGCTGATCGCGACCAATCTGAAAGGTCCGCATTTCCTGACCCAGCAGGCCGCGCGCTGGATGACGGAACGCGCTGACGGACGAATTGTCTTCGTGACGTCGATTTCTTCGTACACAGCGAGCGTGAATCGCGGGGAGTATTGCATCTCGAAAGCGGCATTGAGCATGACCGTGTCACTGTACGCGCAGCGGCTGGCCGAGTGCGGAGTCAAGGTCTTCGAGATTCGGCCCGGCATCATTCGCACCGACATGATCGCCAAAGTGGAGCAGGTGTACGAAGAGAAGATCGCCGGTGGCCTGCTTCCTCAGCGCCGCATGGGCGAGGGGGCCGACGTGGCCAAAGCGGTACGGGCCATTGCCGACGGATTGCTGGATTACTCGACAGGCCAGGTGCTCAATGTCGATGGCGGATTCAGCCTTCGCAGCCTATAACCGCGGGCGACTGGCCTAATCTCTGGCGCCGGATCTGCCGATATGAATAGTGCTTGATTCGTGCGCTGGCTCAAATTGTCGGTTTACTATTGGTCATCCTGCCACCGGCGGCGGCTCAGCGCTACGGCTTTAAGCAATACGGACAGGACGAAGGCCTGAACAACCTGGACGTGTACTGCATGATGCAGGACCGGGCCGGGTTTCTTTGGGTGGCGACCGAAGGGGGCCTCTACCGTTACGATGGCCACGCGTTCCGCGCCTACACTACCGCGCAGGGGTTGCCGTCTGCCCAGGTAACGGCGCTCCATCAGAGTGCTGACGGGGTGATCTGGGCAGGTACCTCCGAGGGCTTGGCCCGCCTTGCCGGAGATCTGTTTGAGAGAGTGCCGGCGGAAATGCCCGGTGTCGCGTCTGTCCTTTCCGACTCAAGCGGCAACCTGTATGTCGGGTCAGCCGCAGGCCTCTGGGTGGCTTCGCCGGCCCCGGACCGGCGAGAATTCCGTCTTTACGTGCACGCGCGAAAGGGCGGACCAAGAGTCGGAGGCATGGCTCTCGACGCCTCCGAAAGGCTATGGTTCGGATGTGGCAACGGCATCTGTACGTTTGAAAAGGGACGGATTTCGGAAACCAGCGCTTCGGGCGTGCCCAACGGGTGCTGGCAAGGGCTGCTCTTTGATCGCCACGGCAATTTGTGGGCGCGCAGCATGGAAAATCTGGTCGAGCTTCCGTCCGGCGCAACCAGGTTCCAACGGCGCGACGTGGGGCTTCCGATGGGCGGACGAAGCCCGTCGGTCTTCATGGATCATGAGGGCAGGATTGTCGTACCCACCTGCCAGGGGCTGGCTCACCGCACATCGAATGGCTGGCAGATCATTCGCCGGGCCAATGGACTGCCGGTCAGCGCAGTTGACTATTTTCTCCAGGACCGTGAAGGTTCAGTCTGGATCGCGCTCGACGGCGGAGGCCTCGTCCGGTGGCTGGGCTACCCGAGCTGGGAGACCTGGACCGAGTCGGAAGGACTGACCCACGACGTCGTCTGGGCCGTGACGCGCGATGAGTATGGCACACTTTGGGCCGCCACACAGGCCGGTATCAGTTGCCTTCCGCGTGGAGCAAGCCGCTGGACATCGCTCCCGCACCCCTTGCTGAACATGCGCCGCAACTTGGACATAGTGAGGGATACTGACGGCGGCCTCTGGATTGCCCAGGCTCCCGGCGGGATCGTGCACTTCGATCCGCGAACCGGGCAGGCGGAACACTATGGCGCGCCGGCCTTGGGAACGGAGTGGGTCCACGCTCTGGTGCTGGATGCGAAAGGCCGGATCGTGGCCGGGACCAATATTGGTGTATTTGTGGGAAAGCGCGCGGGGCGCCGGTTCCAATTCACGCCTGTCGAACTGCCTTTCGGCACGCCGCCGGTCTATTCCATGATTGCAGACACTCGAGGGCGTTTGTGGGTGGCCACGGCGCGCGGACTCTGCTACATCGAAAACGGCCGGGTGAAAGTGCTGACCGTCCAGGACGGTCTGCGCCACGATGCAGTGAGCTACGTGGCCGAAGCCCCGGACCGCTCCATATGGCTCGCGTATCGCGATCCGATCGGCGTCACACGGCTGACGTTCGATGGTGCCCGGCTGAAGGCGCGACACTACGATGCCACTGACGGCGTTCCCTCCGCCAAGCCCTACTTTCTGAAGTTCGATCGCCGCGGATGGCTCTGGCTGGGGACGGACATGGGCGTCCAGCGGTTCGACGGACGCTCCTGGGCGCATTACGACAAAGCCGACGGCCTGGCGCTTAGCGATTGCGACCACAACGCATTCTTCGATGACGACGATGGCACGGTCTGGATCGGCACCCCGAGAGGGCTTTCGCACCTGCTGAACCCGTCGATCCCTGCCCGGCAGTGGAGCGCTCCGGTCGTACTCACCCGCATTCAACTCGGCGCGGCGCAGGCGCCGTTGCAGGGCCCCATTCAGGTCCCGTTCGCACGGCGCTCCCTGGACGCGGATTTCGCGGCGCTCACATTCGTCAATGAGGATTCGGTCCGCTTCCGCCATCGTGTCCTTGGGCTGGATGAATCCTGGAATGAGACGCAGCAGCCCGAGGCGCACTATCCGGGCCTTCCGCCCGGACGATACCGGTTTCAGGTCCAAGCCGCCGTTGAGGGTGGCGCGTGGTCCGGGCCCGCCGCCGAGGTCGCCTTTACCATCGAGCCGCCGTGGTGGCGGCGCTGGTGGTCCCTGTCGGCGGCGCCGCTCCTCTTCTTCCTGGCCGTCGGGCAACTCTGGCGGTGTCGCGAAAGATCCATGCTCAAACGGCAGCAGGAGCTCGAACGCGCCGTCGCCGATCGCACGGGCAAGCTGGCCCTCGAGCACCGGCGCGCCATCGGAGAGAAAGCACTGGCCGAGCGCGAAAAAGCCGTCGTCGAAAAACAGAAGGTCGAAATCGAGCGGCTCCTCCGCGAATCCCGGCAGGCGGAGCGCGTGAAGAGTGAATTCGTGGCCAACATGAGTCACGAGGTCCGCACCCCGTTGAACGGCATCATGGGTCTCACCGATATCGTGCTGAACTCGGGCGTTACGCCGGAGCAGTCCGAGTGCCTGCTGATGGTCAAGTCTTCATCCGATTCGCTGCTCTCACTGATCAACGGGGTGCTGGACTTCTCGAAACTGGAGGCGGGCAAGGTCCAGCTCGATTCGGCGGAGTTCGATCTGCGCAGCCTGATCGCAGACACCGTGAAATCCCTGGAGGGGCTGGCGCGTCCCAAGCACCTCGAGCTGAGAACCCGGGTCGACGCAACTGTGCCGGCGATCATCGTGGGCGATCCGGGCCGCCTGCGGCAAGTGCTCGTGAACCTCGCAGGTAACGCCATCAAGTTCACGGGGACAGGTTTTGTCGAAGTGGCTGCCGGGTTGCACCAGGATCCCGAAGCTCGTCCGCTGTTGCACATCCGGGTACGCGACACCGGTATCGGCATCCCGCCCGGACAGCAATCCCTCATCTTCGAGCCTTTCCGCCAGGCAGACGGTTCCACGTCGCGGCGCTATGGAGGCACCGGTCTTGGGCTGTCAATCGCCGCTCAACTCGTCTCCCTGATGGGCGGCA
>DATJYW010000433.1:0-5664 GCA_035499435.1 Candidatus Acidiferrales bacterium
CGGAACCAGTCGATCAGGATGTCGCGCAGGAGTCCGCCGTCCTGAGGAAACACCAATCCTGTAACGCGCAGGTTCTCCGGCGTGCCCTGGTTGGCCGCGGTGTAGTCGCTCACGGCCAGCGTGTAGAGGCGATTGGGAAGCACCTTGCGGTCGCCCACCACCACGGGCGGAAGCTCGCTGCCCTTGAATTTTCCGAAGACCACGCGATTGTCGAAGGGCATGATGTTCCAGATGTTCCGCTCCTTCAACTGGCCTTCGGGGATCACGTCGCGCACTCCGCCCTGGTTCATGAAGGCGAAATCAGCGCCGGTCTCGTCCCGCATGGCGCGTTCGATCAACGCCTTCACCTCCTGCTTGTTAAAGCTTCGCTTGGCCACCGCCAGCGGCCGGTCCACGCGCGCGCTGACTTCGTCCTCCCAATGCTTCACTTCGGCGGCGACATCGGGGGCCGGCGGAAGCGTGGCATCCACTGTGATGTGCTTCCAGTCCCACTTGACCGGAGCCTTCTTGTTCGTGTCCACCTTCAGCTCCAGCCTGCCCACCTCCTCGGCATAGCCTCTCACCCTCACCAGGATGCGCCCGTCCTCGATGAGCGGCTGCGGCAGGCCGGTGTGCATGTGCCCGGTTACCAGCACGGGAACCTCTACCGCCGACTTCAGGAATTCCAACTCCTCCCTGGGCGTAATATGGGCCACCACAACCACCAGGTCGCTCTGTGCTTTCAACTCGCGCGCGTATTGCCGCACGGTATCCAATACCGGCAGCGTGTGCCAGGGTCCCATGGCCTTCGGAATGGTCAGCGTGCCGAGGTCGTCGGTCATGGCGCCGATCACGGCGACCCGCAGCCCATTCACCGTCAGAATCACGTACGGCTTCGGAGTGAAGAGCTCGCCCTTGGCACCGACGATATTGACGTCAACGATCGGATACCTGGCAACTTCGATGAACTTCCGAGCCTGCATCCACCCGTAGTCGAAATCGTGGTTGCCGAGCGTGGCGGCGTCGATGCCCAATAGGTTGGCCACTTCGAACACCGGGAGACCGTGGAAGATGGTGGAGACCGGAGAGCCCTGGGCCACATCGCCGGCGTTGAGCAGGATGCAGTCCTTGCAATTGGCGCGCTCGCGCCGGATCGCGGTAGCCAGGTAGGCGAAGCCGCCCCGATGATTTTCCAGCGGCATCAGACGCGCGTGCAGGTCGTTAATGTGGAGGATGGTGAGGCTGCGAACCTCGGCGGCCGACGGGAATGCGACGAGGGCGGCCAGGCAGAACGCTGGAGCCACCCTCCGAAAAAAGGAGTGCATCACCGGTTATTGTAGCTATCATGGTGCTCGCATGAAACCTGTCCTGCTCGGGCTCGCGCTCGCGCTGCTTGCCGCCGCGCAGCCGCCAGTCATCTTCGATACCGATATGGGCAACGACGTGGATGACGCGCTCGCCCTCGCGCTATTGCACGCTCTCGAAAGCCGCGGCGAATGTCGTCTGATCGCGGTCACCATCACCAAGGACAACCAGTGGAGCGCAGCCTATGTCGACCTGGTCAACACCTTCTACGGCCGCGCCGACATTCCTGTCGGCGTGGTGAAGGGCAGCGGCATCACGCCCGAGGACAGTGCGATGGTCCGGGTGCCGGCCGCGCGCCGCAATCCCGACGGCACGTTCGTCTATCCGCGGCGGCTGGCGGGCGGCGCCGAAGCGCCGGAGGCAGCGGCGCTCCTGCGCCGTGTGCTCGCCGAGGAGAAGGATGGCAGCGTCGTCATCGTGCAGGTCGGCTTCAGCACCAACCTGGCCCGCCTTCTCGATTCACCCGAAGATCTCGACCTGGTCCGCCGCAAGGTGAAGCTGCTCTCCGTGATGGCCGGAAACTTCGCGCAGCCCAAGCCGGAGTTCAATGTCCAGAAGGACACGGCGTCGGCTATGAAGCTCTTCGAGCGGTGGCCGACGCCGATCGTCGCCAGCGGCTACGAGATCGGCGCCGCGCTTCTTTTCCCAGCCACGGCGATCCAACACGACTTCGCCTACGTCCCCGACCATCCCGTGGCCGAGGCCTATCGCAACTACATGCGCATGCCTTATGACCGGCCCACCTGGGACCCGACCGCCGCGCTGTACGCCGTACGCCCGGATGCCGGCTACTTCTCGCTTTCCCCACCGGGAAGGATCACCGCCGATTTCGCCGGACGGACGCAATTCCGCCCCGATCCCGCGGGCCCGCACCGTTACCTGGTTCTCGACGGCGCCCAGCACGCACGCGCTCTGGAGGCGCTGATCCTGTTGGCGAGCCAGCCGCCGGCGCGCCGGTAGTGCCGGCCTCATTCATACCGCAGCGCCACGATCGGATCGATCCGCATCGCCCGCCGGGCAGGAATGTAGATCGCCAGCGCCGCCGATAACAGCAGGGCCAGCGGAATCCCGCCGAAGGTGATCGGATCGCTCGCCGTAACACCGAAGATCAGACCCTGCATGAGCATGGCGAGCGCGTACGCCACCGGCAGCCCGGCAGCCAGCCCGAGCGCGGTGGTCAGCATGCCGCGGCGGAAGATCATGGCGAGCACGCTCTCGCGGTGTGCGCCCAGGGCCATCCGGATTCCGATCTCGTGTGTCTGCTGCTCCACCAGGTACGCCATTACGCCGTATACGCCGATGCAGGAAAGGCCCAGCGCCAGGGCGCCGAACACACCCATCAGCACGGCGACATAGATCAGGCCCATTGCCTGGTTGCGCATCAGCGTGTCCATGCTGCGAACATCAGTAACCGGCTGCTCCGGATCCACGGCGCGCACGGCGGCGATCACCGCTGGCTGCAATCGCAGCGGATCGCCGGTGCTCCTGACGCCGATGTCCATCCACAGCTTCGGATCCTGCGCGAACGGCACGTAGAACACCGGGCTCGGATTGCGCTCGAAGACGTTGTGCGTGATGTCCCCAGCCACGCCCACGATCGTGATCCAATCCCCCTTGGCATTCGTCCCCCCCAGCTTGATGCGTTTGCCCAGCGGATACGGCTCGTTCGGCCAATAGCGGCGGGCGGCGCGCTCGCTGATTACAGCCGTCTTCGCCGCGTCCGGCCCGTCGCGCGCATCCAGGAATCGTCCCGCACGCAGGGGAATATGCAGGGCCTCCAGGTACCCGGGTGTCGCCAACTGGTACATTCCGGTCGTCTGGTTCGCGGGATCTGCCGGACGCCCTTCGATGGTGAACGCCCGGCCCGAGGAATGGTCGCTGTAGGGCAGCGCGCTGACTGCCACCGCCGAGCGGACCCCCGGGATGACGCGGATCCGCTCCAGCACGGCGCTATAGAACGCCTGCCTCTGGTACGGTTCCTTGTGCCTGGTCTCGGTCAGCGCCAGCCGCAGCGTGAGCAGGGTCGAAGGCTCCAGGTTGGTGGCCGCGCGCGCCAGACTGCCGAAACCGCGCACCATCAGGCTCGCGCCCACGAGCAGCACCACCGCCAACGCGACCTCCGCGCCCACGAGGATATTGCGCAGCCGATGGCGTCCGCGCCCGGCCGACGTGCCGCGGCCGCCTTCGCGCAGCGCGTTCGTCAGATTCGGCCTTGAGCTCTGCCATGCCGGCGCCAGGCCGGCTACCAGGCCGCTGGCTACCGCCGCCAGCAGGGTGAACAGCAATGTGCGCCCGTCCAGCCGGATCTGGTCCCAGCCCACGATGTACTTCTCCACTTCCGGCGGCATGCCGCTACGGATCGCCTGCACGCCCCACGCGGCGATCAGCAGCCCGAGTGCGGCGCCCGCCAGCGACAGCATCATGCTCTCCGTCACGAGCTGCGTCACGATTTGCCCGCGGCTCGCGCCCAACGCGGTGCGCACCGCGACCTCGCGCAGGCGTCCCGTGGCCCGCGCGAACTGCAGGTTGGCTACGTTGACGCACGCGATCAGCAGCACGAACAGCACCGCTCCCATCAGCATCAGCACATATTGGTGGCTGTATTCGCCGATCATGAAGCGGTGCGCGTCCCAGGCCATGAAGCGCCGGTTGCGATTCGTTTCGGGATACTGTTGCGCGAGCCGAGCGGCGATGCCGTCCAGCTCGGAGTTGAACTGCGCCAGCGTGCGGCCAGGCTTCAGATGGCCCATGGCCATCACGCCAAATCCGCTGCGAACGTTCCGGCTCGCCGGTGGGATGGCCCACGGAGTCCACAACTCGGCGGTCTTAGGGAACTCGAACTTCGGCGGCATCACGCCAACCACAAGGAAGTCCATGTCGTCCAGCCGGATCTTGCGACCGACGATCTCCGGGTCGGCGCCGAATCGCCTCCGCCAGAGCGCGTCGCTGAGCACCACCTCGCGCTCACGCCCGGGCTCGTCCTCGCCGGCAAGGAAGCCGCGTCCCCGCACGGGTTTGACGCCGATGACGTCGAAGAAGTTCGGGTTCACCAGGAACTGCGCCACGCGCTCCGGCTCGCCACCCGAGCCCACGATGTTCGCCAGCCCGTCCCCCCAATAGGTGAGGTCGTCGAGTGAGGTGTTCTCGCGCCGGATGTCTGCCAGGTCGCCGGTGTTGATCCAGTTGAAGTCCATGGGATCATCGGCCACGCGGCCCAGCAGCGCGGTGAGACTGTCCAGCCGGGGAAGCGGCACGGGCTTCCACAGCATGGCGTCGCTGACGCTGAAGATCGCCGTGGTGGCACCGATCCCGAAGGCCATGGTGAGAACCGCGGTGATGGCGAATCCCGGGGACTTAGCCAATGCGCGAGCGCCGAAGCGCACGTCGTTCGACAAGCTCATAGCTGCCCATACGTACCCGGGCAGGCTTCCGATCCAACAAAATCCAGCCGACCCGGTAAACTCCTGACCGAGGTAACAGCAGGCCTGAAGAGAGGACCCCAATAACCATCGAAAGTGTATGATTTCCCACGTACCGGTGGTAAATTTCGCGGATGAAGCCGCTTGGCCTTCTGGCCGTCAGCCTCTGGCTGTTCGCATTTCCGGCGGCCGCCGAGTCCGTTGCCATCGAGCTCTCGCCGCAGGGCTTGCTCACCCTCGAATTGAAGGCCCACGATCAGGACCGGGCCGGGACATTGGGCGCGGTGCTGGCGCGCTCGCTCGGCTGCACCCTGGCCGGCGTCAATCAGAGCCCTCAGGGCAACCAGTGGATCTTTCGGGCGCGATGCTCCGGCGTCTTTCATCGTAGCGGCCAGGTGGTTGAAGGGCAGCTCAAATTCGGCGCTTTCCGCCAGGCGCTCATCAAGTCATCAGCCGACGTCATCGACATCGATATCGCCATCCCCGACGCGCCGTATTGGCGTGCCGCCTTGCCGCGCAGTTGGGATCGCTCGTGCCGGGATGGCGTGGTTCACCGCACGGCCACGATCGAGACACGCGAACTGCCCACCCGCGCCGTGCACGTCGCGGCCGGATACCGCACCGCCGAGCTGGTCATGATTTTCGCCCCGCTCCCACTGGTTCTGCTGCTGGCGCTGATCATGATGGTGGTCTTGAATCGCCGCGCTGCCGCAGGCGGCTGGTTCGACTACCTGCATGCCGTGGCCTGGGGCTTGACCGGAATCTATCTCCTATGGGCCGCCATGTGGGCCGGCATTTCCGGCGCGTTCTGGGGCGACCTCGACGTATGGGCCCTGTACAGTGCCTGGAATGGCGGCTCCGCGATCAACGGCAAGTTCTTCGCGGCCGTCACGTACCTGGC
>DATJYW010000434.1:0-19329 GCA_035499435.1 Candidatus Acidiferrales bacterium
GGGATGGGCCAGGACCTTTCGATCAAAACCGTCGTGAACACCTACGCCATGGGTCTGCTCGACGGCCTCAGTCCCACTCACGACGGCCTGTCGCAGATCTCCATCACATATTACGACCCCGTCAGTCTCGCCCCGCTCACCGGACCCGGCAGCAACATCGGCGGCAACATCGTTGTCGTATCCTGCACCGGGCTGTCCTGGGCCTGGATGGCGCCGCTGTTGCGCAGCACGGCGCCGATGCAGTTTTCCGTTTCCTCAGCCGACATTATGGAGGCGACACCCCTTGCCGGACCCCCTTCGCGATAAACCGTCTCGCTCCTGGACGCGCGGCAGCGCGTTGATCGAGCTGGCCATGTTTCTGAGCGTGGGAGTGCCCCTGCTGCTCGGCCTTACCAGCGTCGGCATACGGCTCGGGCGCGGCATCCAGGCGACCCAGGTCACCCGCGACGTGGGGCACATGTATGCCCTGGGCGCCGATTTCACCCTTTCCGGAACGCAATCGATCGCCCGTACGCTGGCAACGGGCTTCGATCTCACCGCTACCGGCAACAGCGTGCTCACCCTTTCCCGAATCACCAAGGTTTCCCAGACCGATTGCACCGCGGCGGGTTTGAACAACTGCCCCAATCTCGATCAGCCTGTCTTCACCCAGCGCATCGTGATCGGCGATGCGAATCTGCGCGCCGGCAACTACGGGACGCCGCCGCCGCAGTACATCGGCACGCAGGGTAACATCGCGGCCTCCGACTATTGCAAGCAATCCGCGCTGATCGCCACCGGTTTCGCGAACGTGATAACGCTCGCCGAAGACCAGGTCACCTGGCTGGTGGAGGGCTATTTCTCGATGCCCGATCTCAACCCGCTCGGCGGAAACAATGGAGGTGTTTATGTCCGCCTGGTGTTCTGACCGGCGGAAAACGCGCAGGGGCTACATCCTGCTGTTCTCCGCGCTGACCACCATCATGATCCTGGTTCCTGCGGCCGGCCTGGCCATCGACCTGGGATTGATGTACCTGGTTCAGACCCTGCTTTCCGCCTCCACCGATGCCGCTGTTCTGGCCGGCGCGCGCGCTCTCAGCCGCGGCTCCGATGACGCCACGCAGCACGCCAACGCCCAGGCCACGGCCAACGCTTTCTTCCAGGCCAATTTTCCGAATGGCTATTTGAACAGCAGCAATCTGCAGGTCTCCAGCCTGGCTACCACCGACAGCACCTACATGCGCTCGGTGGCCACCAACGCCAGCGTGGTTGCGCCGCTTGTCTTCATGCGCGTCTTCGGAGTCAACAGCGTTACGCTACATGCCAGTTCCACCGCCACCCGGCGCGACGTCAACGTCATGATCATCATGGACCGCTCGGGTTCGCTCGCCAACAGCGGATCGTGCACGCCGCTGAAAGCGGCCGCGGTCAACTTCGTCGAGAAGTTCTCCGAAGGCCGCGACAACCTGGGTCTGATTACGTTCGCCACCAGCAGCCGGGTCGATAACGCCGTGTCCGGCACCTTCAAAACCCAGGTCGAGTCCACGTTGAACAGCGTGGTGTGCACCGGCGCCACCAGCTCGGCACAGGCCCTGTGGCAGGGATATCAGCAACTGGTCGGCCTCGCCCAGCAGGGCGCGCTGAACGCCATCGTGTTCTTCACCGACGGCCGCCCGACGGCAGTCACCGAATCCTTTCCCATCAAGAACAACAGCAACTGCAGCAGCAGAACGGCCAAACTCGGCGTGCTGACGCTCGGCTACAACGGAACCACCCCACAGAACTCGATGGGCCTCTACAACCAGAACGCCCCCGCGCAGCCCTTTTCGTCCGACCTGACGTTGATTTCCAGCAAGACGAGCTGCGCTTTCGCTTCCGACCAGACCCGAGTCAGCTCGGACGTGCAATACGCCCCGGCCACCGACTACTGGGGAAATTCGCTCACCGCCACGGCCTATCGTTCGACCACCACAAGCGGCGCGGGGCTGGACGTGGTCTCCGCGCAGAACGTCGAGAACTTTTCGACCAACGCCGCCGACCACGCCGCGCTGCGCATCCGGCGCGGCGACCCCGATCCTTCCCAGGGCAACAAGTCGCTCTCCGGGGTGACTATCTACACGATCGGCCTCGGCGACGTAGACGACGTGCTGCTCAAACGCATCGCCAATGATCCATCGCTGTCTCCCAATCCGGTCGCCGCCGGCAACCAGGGCCGCTACATCTACGCGGCAGACGCCACGGCGCTCGACCTGGCCTTCACGAGAGTCGCCTCGCAGATCCTCCGGCTGGCACAGTAGGCTTAGATCCGTTCCAGCCGCGTCTCCGCGTCGCCGAACTGATCCAGCTTGATCCCCATCCGGTCCATGATCGAGAGGAACAGGCTGCACAGCTTGCGATTGTCGTCGCCGGCTTCCACGTAATTCATCGTCCGGCCGGTCTTCAGAGTTCCGCTCAACCCGCCCGCAAGTACCAGCGGCAGCCTCGTATTATCGTGCTTCCGGCCGATCCACATATTGGAAAGCCACATCAGGCATGAATGATCCAGCACCGTTCCGTCGCCTTCCGCCATGCTGTCCAGCTTCGCCGCCAGGTAGGCGAGCTGGCTCAGGTGAAAGCGTGCGATCCTCTCGTACCCGTCGGACTGGTTGTTGTGCGATGCCGCGTGATGCCCCTCGCGCACCTCCAGGAACGGGTAGTACATGGCCGAAAGATCGCGCGCCAATAGAAGCGTGGCCACTCGCGTCTTGTCGGTCTGGAACGCGATCGCGATGATGTCGCACATCAGGCGCGCGTGCTCCCGCAGGTCTTCGGGCAGGCCGTTGGCCGGCCGGTCCATGGAAAAGACTGGGCGGTTCTTCTGCTTTGCCAAGTCCTCCGCCTGGTCCTTGCTCTTGCGCGTGCCTTCGATGCGCTTTTCGACCTCGCGCACGCTGGTTAGGTACTCGTCCAGCTTGGCCTTGTCGTCCGAGCTGATCTGGCGGCACAGCGCCGCAGCGTCTTCTTTCACGCGGTCCAGAATGCTCATATTCCGCAGGCTGCCTCGGTTTTCGAACAGGCTGTCCCACGCCAGCGACGGGTAGACTTCGTTCGGCACCGGCGAATCCGGCGTCTGCCACGAAACGTGCGAGCTATAGGCCATCGAGTAGTTCGTCTCGTGATACCCGGTCATCGGCTGCTCGCAGGCCAACACGATGCTCGGCTGCGCGGTCTCCTGACCCACGTGATTGGCGATCGCCTGGTCCACCGTGATGCCGGCCCGGATGATCGCCCCCTTTTGAATGGTCGAACCCGAAAGCAGGCTGCCGGTCTGCGCCGGGTGGATGCCCAGGCCTACCGCGCGCTTCTGGAACAACCCGTGAATGACGTTGATCTTGCCTTTCAGAGGCTCGAGCGGCTCCAGCGTCTTGCTGAGCGTCATGCCGGCCCCCGATCCCTCCGAGTCCCAATGGTCCTCGTTCACGCCGTTGCCCATGAACAGCACCGCGAACCGCTTCGGGAACGAACCGGGTCTGGTGGCGTCAGCGAACGCCGGCAGCGACCCAAGCCAAGGCAGCGCCATGGTGACACCGGCGCCGCGCAGCACCGCGCGCCGCGAAATCCGATTCCCTGAGCTTTTCCTTCGATTCGGCATTTCAATTCCCCCTCTGTTGCGGCGGACTCTCTTCCACGGGCGCCCAGCTTCGCTTGTTCCGGAACTGCGGGCTGGCAACAATCGCCTCCACCAGCGGCGTGAACCGGTAGTCATCCGCCGCCAGCATGCTTTTTATGGTTTCGATCAGCGGCTCATCGGAAAGCATCAGGGACCGGCCTAGCGCGTACGCCAGCAGCTTCCGGCTCAGATTATCGACGAAATCTTTCTCGCGGTGCTCGCGGATATAGGCCCGCACCCCCTCGAACCCGTCGCCCTTGCTGCCTCCCGGAAAGACCGCCTGGGTCTCCACCGGGTGTCCCGCAAGATCGACGTTCCGCCGCTCGCCGATCGGCCCGTAGCCCTCGAACGCCAGCCCCAGCCCGTCGAACCGCGCGTGGCACGCCGCGCAGGTCGTGTTCTCGCGATGCTTGGCCAGCATCTCGCGAAGGGGCAGATTCATCTGCGCCTCGTCGGCCGGCAGTTCCGGTACCGTGGGCGGAGGCGGCGGGATCGTCTCGCCCAGCACGCGCCGCACCACCCAATATCCGCGCTTCACCGGGCTGGTCCGCAGTCCCGGCGCGTTCTCGGTGAGAAATGCGGCCATGGGCAGTACGCCGCCTCGCCCGTACTTGCCCGCCTCGTCCACCCGAACCCAGACGCCGCTCGCAGGCTGGGGCATCCCGTAGTGCCGCGCGAGCACCGGATTCACAAAGGTGTAATCGGCGTAGAGAAGATCGAGCACCGGAAGGTCGTTGTGAATCATGTTCTCGATGAACCGCGCCGGCTCCTCGAACATCGCCTCGCGTAGCTCATTGGTGAAGCTCGGGAACCGGTCGCGATCGACCGTGTTGAGCTCTTCGAACCTGCGGAAGTCCAGCCAGTTGCCTCCGAATTCCACCGCCAGCCCCCGCGCGCGCTCGTCCTTCAACATGCGCCGCGCCTGCGCGGCCAGCACCTCAGGCCTCCGCAGGTCGCCTGCCGCCGCGCGTGCCAGGAGATCGTCATCCGGCATGCTCGACCAGAGGAAGTAACTCAGCCGGCTTGCCAGTGCGTATTCCGAGAGGGGCGCCGTGGAACCCTGCCGGTTGCCCGCGGACGCTTCCACCAGGTCGACCCGGTAGCAGAACTGGGGCGACATCAGCACCCGCACGATGGAATCCCGGATGGCTTCCTCGTGCGTCAGCCCTTCCTTTTCGCGCAGCGAGTGATAATAGCCGATCACTTCGCCGCGCTCCTCAGCCGATAACGGCCGCCGCCAGGCCTTTGCCGCGAATTTCACCAGCGACTCGACGTGCTTCGGCTCCGCCTCTTCCCGCATGCGCTCCACCGACCGCAGCGTGTCGTTGACCCACTGGAAGTGATACCGGATCGCCTCCATCGCCACCGGATTGTTGGACGGCGCCGCCTTGGCCAGATACGCGTCCCGCAGCTCGAAGATGACCGGCGACGCACTCACCGCTTTGTCGGATGGCCGAAACGTGCCGGATTCGGCGCCTTTCCCCTGAACTTCGCCGCTCTGGTTGAAGTAGAACTGCACCCACGTGTGCGCCGTGTAGTCGGAGATGAAATCGAACTCGTCCCACAACCGGTTCAGTCTGCGTTGTCCGGCGTCATCCAGGATCAGCTCCATTAGCGGGGTGTCGTCGCGCCAATAGCCCATCACGTTGTGGTAGCCCGCGCTCAGCAGCCGTCCCTTGTCCTCGGAATCGTCCGGGAAATAGCGCCCGCGCTCCTTCACGTAGAACACGTCGGGGAACACCGATGCGAATCGGGCGAACGCAGCCTCATAACGGGCGCGCTCCGCGGCGGGGACCACTAAGTCCGGGTCGCCGGCGCGAGCCTTGTCCATGAGCGCCGCCCAGCGGAATGCCGATTCCTGGTGCAGCCCCGGATACTTCGGGATCTGCGGCGCCTCCATGGGCGGGTCGGTGTCGTTGCGCAGGGCCTTGGGATCGGATTCCCGCCGGTGCGAATTGAATTGGCGCAGCTTCCAATTCATCAAGGGCTGCGAGGTGGCGGGCAATCCGGCCACGCGCGGGGCAGCGAACTGCATCGCCGTGTGGCTCCTGATCTTCACCACAAAATCCCGCATCTCGACACATCGGGTGCGCAGCTCGGCCGCGTCGGCTCCGGGCGCGGGCAATGCGCGCCACATCGCCTGAAGCCTCGCGACCGGTCCCACCTCGTCCTGCGGCTGCTCGAGAACCTGCCACACCATCGGCAGATATTTTGCGCTTACCTTTGCTTCCGCCGCGACGCTTGCCAGCTGCGCGTCCGGCTTGCCCAGCTCGGTCCGATGCTTGAACCGCCACGCCGCTTCGAAGTAGTCGGCATAATCGGTAGGCTGCCGCTGGTAGAAATCGACGATCCGCTGAATCGCGTACTTCTCGCGGTCGGTCTCCACCAGCATCGGATACGGCGCGAAGGCGAAGCCATCGGGAGTCAGCACCATGTGATCGCCCACCGCGCGCGCCGCCTGCAAATACTTGTTGAGTAGCGCGGGCGACATCGCCAGAGACTCACCGGAATTGTCGAACCCGGCGGTGTTGGCAGGATCCACCGGGAACTCCCGCGCCGGCCGCATATCGACGCCCGTCAGGTCGCGAATGGTGTAGTTGTACTCGGAATTACTCAACCGGCGCGCGAGCACAGGACCTGGGTCGCCGGCATTCTTGCGCGCTTCCTCCATGCGCACGGCCTGCACCCAGTCGATCACGGCCTGGCGCAGCTCCGGCGATGGCTGCTTGAGTCCTTTGGGGGGCATCTGCCCGGCGGTGAGCTTTTCCAGAACCAGGTTCCAGCGCGGATATTCGCGCACCACGGCGGCCAACGTGGTGTACTGCCGAAGATCCAACTGCGCCGCGGGCGCGGCGCCACCGTGGCAGGCAACGCAATAGGTGGTCAGAAACGGCCGTACCGTTTGAGCGAACTGGCTCTCCAGGTCGGGGCTTGCAGCGCGGCACGGAACCACGGAAATCCCGGCAAGTAGCACACAACTGACAGCGAACCTGCTCCCTTGCATGTCCCTCCGGCGCGTAACCATCATAGTGGGACAGGCTTCAGCCTGTCCAGGCCCATTCGTGAACGCTAAACTGTCCTTTTGTGCCGCTGAGCAGTTCCCCTTCGCAGGTCGCCGCAGTCAACTGGTTATACACTGGACGTCATCAATGAGCATCCGCGCTCTCTTTGCCGGACTTTTCGCATTTTCCGCTCTAGGGTGGACCGCCGATACCAATTCGACCGGCATGCAGCTCGTCCGCATCGAGCCGGGAACATTCGAGATGGGCGTCGACTCCGTCCCGATTCCCGCGGCGTTGCTCAAAGGACCCAGCGGCGTCATCTACGACCGGCCGTCCGCCGAAGGCGATTACGACGAAGTGCCTGTCCACAGGGTGGCCATCACGAAGCCATTCTTCATTTCCGCCACCGAAGTCACCATCGAGCAGTTTCGCCTCTTCCGGCCGGATTATAAAGGCTACGATCACTTCGCCCCCTACGCCTCCGGGGTGAGCTGGAACGACGCCGTCGCATTTTGCCAGTGGCTGAGCAGAAAAGAAGGCAAACCATACCGTCTGCCCACCGAAGCCGAATGGGAGTACGCGGCCCGCGCCGGCACACGCACGCTGTTTTCGAGCGGTGGCGAACCACCCGCTCCCGAGACCGCCAACGCGTGGGGTGTGAAGAACATGAACACCGGCGTCGCGGAGTGGGTCTTCGACTGGTATGGGCCCTATCGCGCCGTCGCGCAGACCGACCCCATCGGCCCGGCCTGGGGAATCGGCCGCGTTGTCCGGGGTGGCGGCCTCGACTACCGCGGAGCGCCGAAGACGGACGGCGGCAAATATCTCCCCGCCGAAATGCCGTACTACGCGCGCTCGGCCAACCGTGCCAGCGTGCCGCCGGTGTTCGCCTCCGCGAAAGGCAACCTTGGATTCCGGGTCGTGCAGGCGCCAATGCCGGCGACGCCAACCACGCCTTACGAGGCGCCATTCTTCCAGTCCAGCGTGAAGCAGAAGCCGATCGAGCTGACCAGAGGTCCCGATGCTGCGAAGCCCTACTACCACACGCGCCCCATGTTTCCCAAACTCGGAGAGCGCGGGATGCGGGAAGCCGGTTGGAAAATCGGGCTCGCTCCCGGCCTCGGCGTCGCGTATCACAACTCGGCCGTCGCGGTGCTCGCCGATGGAGACCTCGTCGCAGCCTACTACAACACGCCGAAGGAGGAGAACGACCCTGACCAGACCATTCTCACCATGCGCCTGCGATACGGCGCAGAAGACTGGGACATGCCCGAACCTTGGCCCGATTTCGCCGACGCGGCCGACGCCGCGCCCGTCTTCTGGAACGACCGCGGGAAGCTCTGGTTCTTCTTCGGTTCGCCGCGCCTGTTGGGCGGTCCGCCCTTTCAGTTCATGACCTCCACCGATAACGGCGCCACCTGGAGCCCCGTCTCCATGCCGGCGCTCGAAGGCGCCGTCGGCGAATTCACGCCGCAGCCCGTCAATAGCGTCGTGCGGGCCAGGGACGGAACCCTCTACCTTCCGGTCGATGCCAAGGGCGGTACCAGCGTTCTGTTTGCCAGCAAGGACAACGGCAAGAGCTGGTTCGATACAGGAGGCCGCACCGCCGGCCGCCATACCACACTCGTTCTCGGCAAGGACGGGTCCCTGATCGGCTACGGCGGCAAGAACACGAATATCGACGGGTTCATGCCCAAATCCATCAGCACCGATGGTGGCAAGACATATGTCGATTCGAAGACGCCCTTTGGCCCGCTCAACAGCGGCCAGCGCCCAAGCATCCTCCGCCTTGCCAGCGGCCGGCTGTTCTTCGTTGCCGACACCTACGTCAGCAAACCCACGCCCCACAAGCCCGGCGCCTTCGTGGCACTCAGCGATGACGGCGACACCTGGACGAAACGCGATCTGCCTGGGATTTCCACCGTCGGCTACGTTACGGCGACTCAAGGTCCCAACGGCGTGATTCACATCGTGACCTCGAAGACCGGTCCGGAGTTGCACATCGAGATGAACGAGACCTGGGTGCGCAACGGCGGACCCGAAGTGCCCTCGGACACCGTCGTACGCGACGTGAAGAAGTACCGCGAGGAATATGCGCCCGGCAAACCCAAAGCCGAGTGGAGCGCCGGCATTTCCCCGGCCGATGGCAAGTATCGGCTGGAAGGCCCGCAAGCGTTCTACTACCTGAGCGGCGCCAAACAGTGGGAAGCGACTTTTTCCGCCGGCCGCCGCACCGGGACCGAGACCTGGTGGCGCGCGGACGGTACCAGGGCCTGGGACAAAACCTACGGCGCCGATGACACCTGGACCTGGCGCGTATTCGACCCGGCCGGCCGCCAGACCGCCGAATCCCGTTGGAAGGGAAAGAACCTCGTGGAGTCCCGCATTCTGTACTAGAACCGTCCAGTACGTGCCGGCATTGTACCTTAAGGTCCTAAACCCTCTAATAGAAGAGTGACCGCCCTCATTCCTCTACTGCTGCTCATGTTCGATGCGACGCCTCGCCCTCTTCCACTGCGATCGCCCGCCGCTGGGAGGGAGCTTACTGCATGCAAAGCGGTCACGCGGGCGGATGTGAGTGTCCCCGGCCGCCCTCAAGCTCGCCCGCACCGCTCTGCGCCAGTAGCGCCGCGGCATTCTGAATTCTGACTTCTGAATTCTCAATTCTCTGCCATCCTGCGTTATCCTGTTCCAATATGAAAACGCTCTCGCTTGCCCTTGCCCTGTCTTGCCTGCTGGTGGCGCAGGAAAAGGTGGATGAGGCAACCACTGCCCGCATCCGCAGTGAAGAGATGGAGCACTCGCAGATCATGCACACGCTCCACATGCTCACGGACCGCTACGGCCCGCGCGTCACTGGCACGCCCAATCACGAAGCGGCCGTGCAATGGGTCATTTCCGAGACCACGAAGTGGGGCTTGAAGAACGCCCATCGCGAGGCTTGGGATTTCGGCCATCCGGGCTGGAGCAACGAGCGCGCATCCGGCTTTCTGGTGTCGCCGGTGAAGCAGAACCTCAAGTTCGAAGTGCTCGCATGGACCCCTTCCACCAACGGCGCCATCACGGCATCGACAGTCCAGTTGGTGCCGCCGCAGGGACCTCCGGCGCCCGCGCCTACAACCACCGACGGTGCGGGAGGGCGGGGCGCATTCGGCGGACGCGGCGGAGTTCCCCAGCGCCTCGGCCCCACCAAGGATGAGATGGCGCAGTGGATCGCCGCGAACAAGGAAAAGGTCCGCGGCAAGATCGTCCTGATCGGCAAGGCCGCGGTGATCCCGGTCGACTTCAACCCTCCCGTCAAGCGCCGGCCCGACGATCAGGTGACCGCCATGTATGACCCCAACAATCCCAACGCGGGCCGCGGAGGCTTTGGCGGACGAGGCGGCCGGGGCGGGCGAGGTGAAGCCGACCCAAACCGGCTCACGCCGCAACAGGTCGCGGATCAGCTCGATGCCATGCTGCTCGAAGGCGGAGCCCTGATGCGCATCAACGATGCCGCCCGGGGCGAGGGTATCATCGTTGCCCAACAGCATCGCGCCTACGACCCGGCGAAGACCGTGCCGACCGTGATTCTGCGTAACGACGACTACGGACGTATCGAGCGCCTGCTCGCCGATGGCGAAGATGTCAAAGCAGAGTTCACCATCGTCAACAGGACTTACCCCGAGGGCAAGACCAGCTACAACGTGCTGGCCGAGATTCCCGGCTCCGATAAGGCCGATGAAATCGTCATGCTCGGCGGCCACCTGGATAGCTGGCACTCCGGCACCGGAGCCACCGACAACGCCATCGGTTCCTCGATCATGCTGGAAGCAGTGCGGCTCATCGAGACCCTGGGTTTGAAGCCGCGGCGGACCATCCGGGTCGCATTGTGGTCCGGCGAGGAGGAAGGGCTTCTGGGATCCCTGGCCTACGTAAAGCAGCATTTCGGCACTGCGGAAGATCCCAAGCCGGAGTTCGCCAGGCTGGATTGCTACTTCAACGTGGATACCGGCACCGGCCGCCTGCGCGGCGCGGGGATCTTCGGCCCGCCGGAGGCAGCGGCGGTTCTGCGCCCCGTGCTCTCCCGGTTTGCGGATTGGGGAATGGCTGGGGCCAACACCACCAACAGCCGCGTGACCGGCGGAACGGACAGCACCTCGTTCAACAACGCCGGGCTGCCGGGTATCGGCATGTCCCAGGACCCCATCGAGTACAACTCGATGACCCACCACACCAACCTGGACACCTACGAGCGCATCATTCCGGACGATGTGCAGAAGGCTTCGGCAATCATCGCAGCCTCGGTGTGGTACGTGGCAAACCGCGATCAGATGGTTCCGCGATTCGCGAAGAATCAGATGCCTGCGCCGGTGGCTGCCCGGTAGCCTAAAGCACTTTGTAATTATGTGTAAAGCCAGTGCCGGAAATTGACAATCGGCCCGGCAACCCGTTACACTGCACAATCCGCTTCCGTTTGGACCCCCTCGAAGGGTCAGCAACCTTTGCGAGAGGGTCCGCGTCTTACTGCTATTAAGAGATTTGTATATGATTCACAAAAACGGACCGAAAGCAAAAACCGCCAGCTACCGCGCAATCCTGGAAAGGAAAGCGGAGGAAGTCCGTCACAGCATGACCGCCCAGAAGGCAGCCCAGGTTGTGGCGCGGCTCGATGTTCCCTCGGACGAAGGCGATCTCAGCCAGCAGCACCATGAGGAATGGATCTTCCTCAATCGCAACACCATCGATATGAAGTTACTGCGAGAGATCTCCGATGCGCTGCACCGTATCGGCACCGGCCACTACGGCGTCTGCCTGGAATGCGAGGAGCCGATTTCTCCGAAGCGCCTGGAAGCCGTGCCGTGGGCGCGGTATTGCGTAAGCTGCCAGGAAAGCATCGCCGCGCGAATTGCCGAAGGGGAAATCGTCGACGAATACCAGGAAGCCGGCAGATGAAGCTGGCGGACCTCCGCAAACTGGCAATTCGCAAACAGGTCAGAATCCGCTTCCCGCTGAAAAACGGGATGGAATGTGTGGTCAATGAAAAGGGCGTGGCGCAAGTGCCCGCGCTGCACGCGCCCCCCGATTTTAGCCTGGAAGAAGAGCTTTCCGGGGCAGGAACCTTTGTCCTTGAGGCGATCGCAACCCCTGGCGCTCGTGTTGCGGCCAAATCCACGATGGTGTCGCGCGTCGAGTTGTCGGGGATGACGCACGACGGCGCCTCTCCGGGCCACGACGAGCACGAAGACGAATAGTCCCCACGCCCCAGGAAATCCCCGGGGTGCGCACCCCGTCTACCGGGTGAATAGTTGTACAATACAGGAGCCGTTCGTTACACCTGTTTTACTTGCCTGGAAGTTTGGGCTTGGGGGGATTAGAATGGACAAACCGGCACAAAACATTCAAGATAGTTTTCTAAACAACGCCCGGAAGGACAAGGTCGTCCTCACCATATACCTGATGAGCGGAGTGAAGCTCTCCGGCCGAATCAAGAGTTTCGACAAGTACTCGCTGGTACTGGAAACCAACAATCAGGAACAGCTTATTTTCAAGCACGCGATCTCCACTGTGGTCACGCAGAAGACTTCGCACTCCTACTCGGGCAACTCGCAGGCAGGTGCTCACGCGGCCCCGGGTTCCAGCACCCCCGGCACGCCGGTGCCGACGGAGGCTTAAGCAACGCCGCGGGTGAAGCCAGCGTCCGAACAGGCCATCCTGGTCGGGCTGGAATGGAAGACGCGCGGTGGAACCCATCGCGGCAGCGTCCCCGCTGCCGAAGAATCGTTGGACGAGCTGGCAGAGTTATCGGCCAGCGCGGGTGCACGCATCGTAGATCGCGTTCTCCAGTCCAGGCCCGCGCCGGAAGCCGCCACGCTGATCGGTCAGGGGAAGGTAGACGAGTTAGCCCGAGCCGTCAAGTCTCTCGCTGCGGACGTGGTCATCTTCGATCAGGATCTGAGCCCCACCCAACAGCGGAACCTGGAGAAGATGCTGGACACCAAAGTCATCGACCGGACCCAGCTTATTCTCGATATCTTCGCGTCGCGTGCCCGCACCCGCGAAGGCCGGCTCCAGGTCGAACTGGCGCAGTTGAGCTACATGTTGCCGCGTCTGGCCGGCCGCGGCGTCGAAATGTCGCGACTCGGCGGCGGAATCGGCACCCGAGGGCCCGGCGAAACCCAGTTGGAAACCGATCGCCGCCGCATCGCCAAACGCATCAAGAAACTGGAAGACGAGCTGGAAGGCGTACGCGCCGGCCGCGCGCTGCACCGCCGGAGGAGGAATGCCGTCCCTCTGGCTACGCTCGCCCTTGCCGGCTACACCAATGCCGGAAAGTCCACCCTGTTCAACCGTCTGACCGAGGCCGGTGTGCTCGCAGACGCCAAAATGTTCGCCACACTGGACCCCACCGTCCGCCCCCTGATTCTGCCTTCCCGGCGACGCGTTCTTCTGAGCGACACGGTGGGCTTCATCCGCAATCTGCCCACGACTCTGGTGAAGGCCTTCCGCGCCACGCTCGAAGAGGTGAACGAGGCCGCCCTCGTGCTGCACGTCGTGGACATCTCCTCGCCGGTGGCGGCGGAACACACCGCCCACGTCTTCCGCGTGCTGGCGGAAATCGGCGCCGCAGGCGTCCCGCAGATTCTGGTGCTCAACAAGCTCGACCGTCTGGACCCGGACTCGCGCAACGCGGAGTCCCAACAGCGGCGACTGCTCGGTGGAATCGACGATAACCATGGCCAGGTGCGCTCGGTTGCCATCTCGGCGCTCACCGGCGCCGGCATCGATCGGCTGCTCGCGATCATGGACGAGGTCCTGCCGCTCGACCCGATCGTACACGCTACCGTGGAACTGGATGCAGGCGATGGCGCCACCCTGGCACTACTCCATCAATTCGGCAAGGTCCGGGCAACCCGATATCATGGCCACCGCGTGGTGGTGGATGCCGAGATCCCGGAGTCACTCGAACGCCGATTGCCGAAACGCGCGTAGCAATCCACAGATCTGTGGAAAAGTCTGTCGAAAAGCCTGCTCTGGAATCGTCAAAGTCTTGTAAAGAACTAGACTTAGATCGAAATGAACCAGGGAGCAGCATTCTCTCGCAATCAGCTGATCTGGTGAGACTTAGCTAAATAAACCAAAACCACCCCCGCATGTTACAGCACAATGAACCGATGAATTGGTCTTCCTGGCCGATTTCCACAGATATTCGGGGGTTTTCCCGATGCGTTATCAAGGACAATTTAGTCCACAATGGGCCCGCGGCTGCCTGCCGAAATTGACTTGATTTTGCCACCGAAGCTACACTGGTCGCTGACAAAAACGGCCCACCCCCACGATGTCCATCCCTACCAGATCGCGTTTCCGCGGCGGTGCCGCGGTATGCATCGGGGCAACGTATCTGGTCCTTGCCACGAGTCTGATGCTCACCCAAAAACCGGGTGTGGACGAGGGCTGGTTCGCCAATCCCGGCTGGACCCTGTCAACCCGGGGATACATGGGCACCTCGGCGATGCAGGAGTCAATCTTCAAGGGGGGGCGCGACCTGACCGGCATCAATCATCGCACCTACTGGATTATGCCGTTGCAGCCGGTCGGCGAGGCGCTGTGGTTTCATTTGGTGGGCCTCGGCGTCATCCAGTTGCGCGCCTGGTCGGTCCTCTGGGGTATGGTGGCCCTGCTGTCCTGGTGGCGTATCGCCAGGGTGCTGCTCGAGGACGAGGCGCTCGCCACACTTGCCGCAGGTCTCATCGCCGTGGACTACACCTTCGTACGCGTCGCGGCACAGGGCCGGATGGACATGATGTGCGCTGCGCTGGGACTGGCGGGAGTATCGCTTTACCTGGATCTTCGCGAAACCCGGCTGAGCCTGGCATTTCTTGCTTCCCACGCCGCGCTGGCAGGCTCTCTCTTCACCCATCCGAACGGCATTCTGTACCTGTTTGCCGCCTGGGTGTGCGTGGCGATGCTCGACTTCAGGCGGCTGCGTCCGGGCCACGTCCTTTTGGCGGCAATTCCGTATCTGGTGGGATGCGCCGCCTGGGGTCTGTATATCCTGCAGGCGCCGGACATCTTCCGCCGCCAGTTCGCGGGTAACGCCGCGGGCCGGTTGAGCGACCTGTTCACGCCCTGGCAGGCGCTCAAAACCGACATCCGTGAGCGCTACCTGGGCCTGGGAGCGGGCAGTCTGCACCTGCTCAAGATCGTCTCGGTGCTTCCGTACCTGCTCGGCATCGGCGGCGCCCTGGCAATACGGCCAGTCCGCGGGAGCCGCGGCTGCCGGATCCTGATTTGCTGGGCGCTCGGCGTTTTCGTCTACTTCTGGCTCTTCGAAAGCACGAAATTGTTCCTGTACGTGGTGCACATCGCGCCGATTTGCCTGGTTCTGCTCGTGGCCTGCGGGGACTGGCTGGTCGACCAACGGCGCATTGTCCCGCGCTGGGCGGCAATCGCGGCCGTGGCGGCATTTCTCGCCCTCCAAATCGGCGGCTGCGCGCTGGTGGCGCGCCGCAACAACATGGCCGGCTACGCGGCTGCGGCACAGTACCTGGATCCGCACGTAAAGAAGGGTGAGTTGGTGATGGCCAGCTCGGAGTTCGGCATCCCGCTGCAATACCCGGACAACCTAATTGACGATCAGCGGCTCGGCTGCGGCTCGGGAAGGCGGCCCGACCTGATCGTCGTGACCGACCGGTACGCGGAGTGGTTCGACTGGGCCGCCAGGAACGAGCCGGAGACCAGCACCTGCATCCACCGCCTCCTGACCCGCGACTACCACGAGGTCTTCCGACAAGGCGGGATTTCCGTGAGTCAGCGCAACTGAGCCGGCCTCTTGATGCCGGTCTCGATCAAGATGGTGCGGACCTTCTTTGGCTGGCTGAAATTCGTGTCGGCGATCACCAGGGACCCGTCGTTGGAGATGGAAGCACGCGATTGCGTCCAGTAGCCGTCTTCACCGTCGGTGGTGAAGCGCAGGCTCCGCAATTGCGCCAGCCGCAGGATCTCGGCGCCGTTGTCGCGCATCACGAAGACCTCCGATTCGTGCGGAGTGCGTTGAATGGGAGATTGGTCTTCGGGGCTCTTCACGACGTTGTGGGTTGTGGAGATGACGCAGTACGGCGAGGACTTGGCGCAGCCGATGTGATCGTCCTTCGGCCATGGCCCGGGACCGCTGCACTTATCGATGGCCATTATGCGCCTGCGCCCGCCGCCCAGCTCGACGTCGGTGAGGATTTTGGTGCCGGCATTGATGCGGTACGTCGCCAGCGAGAACTCGCACGGGGATTGGGTGTCCGAATTCCACACCAGGTATTGCGTGCCTGAGGAATCTTCGAAGGTATCGCTGTGCGGCGTAGCAAGACACTTCTCGCCGGGATCGCAGACGCCGTCGTGATTGCCCTTGCTCTCCGGGTTTTCCGGGCCGCGATACTCGAGGTCAAGCCGTCCAGCGGTCTGGTTCACCGAGAACACGGCCAGCGACGGCACGCAAACCAGGATCACGTAGCGCTTGCCGGTCGGCCGGTCCACGCCCTTGGCAATCAGCGTGAAGTCGATGAAGCCGACGGGCAGGCCCGGAATCCGCGAGTAATCGGCGCAGTAGGTCTGAAGCTGGTCGATATCGAGCGCGCAGACCTGGTGCTCGTTGGGCGCCCAGAACGGCAGCCAGTTGTCTTTGGAGGTGTCGCCGGTGCCGCCGCTCTGAATCGAAGTGAAACGGCGGCTGCCGGAGGAGTAGTCGATCAGGGTCGACACTTTGTGCGAGCCCACATCGACCCTCTGGATGCGGGAGCCCTCCATGAAGTAGTAGAAGGAGTCGTTCCTCGCGTCCCAACGGGCGGAGCGGTCGTGGGCCGGCGGTTTGTACAGTTCGCGGCCGGTCCGGGCGTCGAGTACGCGCGGACCGTTGCTGCACCACACCAGGACGTAGGAATTACCCGCGCTGATAGCCGACGGCGTCGAGTAATCGTGCGCGCAGTCGGGGTCGCTGAGCACGCGAATGGTCGCGCCGAAGTTCGGGTCTCGATAGGCTTCGCCTCGCGCCGGCGGCTTCATCGGGTTGGGCCATTCTTCCGGCACAACGCAGGTATCCGCATCCGGAAAATCCCGGGTCTTCTGGCAACCCGTAGGGCCGGACAGGTATCGGAACGCCGGGTCGGGGGAGTGAGGCACCACGGTCCAGGTCACCCGAATCGCGGCCTCGGCGCCGTTGGTCGAAGCCAATGTGACCGTCTCGCTGTACGTGCCGGGAGCCCTGGTCCCGACCATCCAAGGCCGGACGCCCACCTGAAAGGACCCGGAGGCGGTTCCGGTCACCGGTCCGTTGCCCCCGTTCAACACCACCCAGGCGGGGTCGCTGGCCGGATCCGGATTCACCGAAGCGGTCCATTGAATCCCGGCGGCGGCGCCCACTGTGACCGATTGAGCATCGGGCAGTACCCCTTGCACAACCGTACGGAAGCTCGGATGCGCCGGGGATACCGTCAGCGCCTGCTGAGCGCGCAACGTGGCGAAAGCCAGGACAGCGGCTGCGAGCAAGGCCGCCTGACGCGCGCGGTCCGGCACCTAAACGGTCTCCGCCGTCCTGGCAAGCCGCGTGGCGACGATCTCTTCCAGGATGCGGTCCAGGGTGTACTCCTGGCGCCAGTTTGGAAAGTGCGAATGCAGCTTGGTGAGATCGGAGATGTAGCAGATGTGATCGCCGACGCGGTTCTCGGGCTTGTAGGAATGGCTCAATGTGTAGCCCATCGCGGCCAGGCGGTCGATGGTCTCCAGGATCGAGATGCTGTTCTGGCGGCCGCCGCCCAGGTTGTACACCTCGCCGCAGCGCGGATGGTGATAGAACTCCAGAAACAGCCGCGCCACATCGCGGGAATGGATCTGATCCCGGACCTGCTTGCCTTTGTAGCCGTAGATCGTATATTCGCGGCCGGTCATTGCGCAGATCACGATGTACACCAGGTAACCATGAAGCTCCACCGCCGAGTGCATGGGGCCGGTAAGGCACCCTCCGCGGAAGATGCCGACAGGCATCTGGAAATAACGTCCGAACTCCTGGCACATCACGTCGGCGGCCACCTTGGAGGCGCCAAAAACAGAATGCAGGCAGTTGTCAATCGAAAGGCTTTCGTCGATGCCGCCGCGGTCCGGGTAATCGTAGCGTTTCTCCAGTTCGACCAGCGGGAGGTAGTTCGGCCGGTCGCCGTATACCTTGTTGGTGCTGGTGAAACAGAGCGGCGATTCCTTGCAGAAGTCGCGCGCCGCTACCAGCATGTTCATGGTTCCGAGAGCGTTGACATCGAAGTCCTCATACGGAATGGAGGCCGCCTTGTCGTGCGACGGTTGAGCCGCGGTGTGAATGATGAAGTCGGGACGCTCTGCTTCGAAGAGATCCCGAACCGCTTGCCGGTCCCGGATATCGAGATCTACGTGACGGTACCACCGAAGATTCCGCACCAGCTCGTCGACCACGGGCCGCGTCGTACCCGCGGGGCCAAAGAAACGCTGGCGCATGTCGTTATCGACCCCGACCACGCTCCAGCCCTCCGAAGCCAGCAAGCGCACGCATTCGGAACCGATAAGCCCGCCCGATCCGGTAACCAGTGCCTTCATTTCTACTCCAAATCGGAGCGTAACATACGTCCGTGTCTTGACCTGTGCGATTAGAATTCCCGCGCGGCCGCTACCGAGCGCTTACGAACATAAATTGCGGCTTGGCGTGGAACTCACAGGACACTGCGGAGGGTTGATTCCTCGGCTCGGACCCACTCATAGATGTCGGCGAAGGTCCGTTCGGCGCCGCGCTTCGGCGCCCAGCCGTTCACCGACGACACCCGCCGGTGATCCGTGATGTAAATGCGGATGTCGGCTGGCCGCTCTTCGGCGCTCGATGCGACTTCCTGGGGCCGGCCGGTGATGCGTTCGCACCAATCCGTGGCTTCGCGCAGGGAGAGGCTGTGGGCGAGTCCGCCGCCGACGTTCCAGCGCTGGCCGCTGTAGAGATCGAAATGTGTGAGCTGATCGGCTACCAGCTCGCAGAAATCGTCGATGTGGAGAAAGTCGCGCACCTGCTTGCCGGACCCGCCGAAGCCGATGTAGCGGAGCGGACGTCCGAAATGGTGCCAGGCCACCCATTGCGCGATCACTCCCTGGTCGCTTCGCGCCATCTGCCACGGACCGGTGAGCAAACCGCAACGGTCGATGATGCTGCGGAAACCGTAGGCTTCGCTGTACTCCGCGATCATCATTTCGGCGGCCAGCTTGGTCATGCCGTAGAGCGAGCGCGTGCCTTCGAGCGGAAACTCCTCGGCAATGCCGTGCCCCGAAGCTCCGGCCAGTTGCTGGACGGCTGTCAGCTCGAATCGCGTCGCTCCTTCGGTGTAGCAAAGCTGGTTGAGCAGGCCGATGGGGTAGACGCGGCTGGTGGAGACAAACAGGAAATCCGCGCCCGAGCGGCGGGCGATTTCCAGGCAGTGGAAACACCCGGTCAGATTGGTTTGGATCAGATACTCCGGCGAACCGCCGTATCCCGCCAGCACGCTCGGTTCGGCGGAGCACTCGACGATCAGGTCCGGCTGCGGGGAGACGCTGGTGAGGTCTTCCATGCACCGAATGTCGGCGCGAACGAACTCGATGCCGGCCGCTTGGAGCCGAGCCGGGTTGAGTTCCGACCCCCGGCGCCGAAGATTGTCCAGAACCACCACGTCCGTACCGGGCCACAAT
>DATJYW010000435.1:0-2971 GCA_035499435.1 Candidatus Acidiferrales bacterium
GGCACGGTCGCTGCGCGGACCGGCCACTCGAAGCGGATCCAGGTGTCCGAGTCGTCCTTCTGTACAGTCGAAGGCGCCTGTTCCCGATTGTTCCCGAGTCACGCGCGACTCGGAGAGAGCTGCTAGAGCCCTCGTCCCTGGGCCTTTGTCCGGAATGCGGACGATACACCCGAAGCTGGGGCCGTGGCACTTCGGAGGTTCGCGCGTTTAGACGGCAGGTCAGCTCAAGGCCAGCTGGAGTTCCGGTTGGCGTGTTATCAGCCCGGCACCGTTCCCATTCGGGACAATGCCTCCGAACTGGGGGCAGTTATGCAATGATGGTGACGCTCGTCGTTGATTTAGCACAAGAGGCATTATGTCCATCGCTGCCGGAGACCGGCTCGGTCCCTATGAGATCGTGGCACCGCTGGGGGCCGGCGGTATGGGCGAGGTGTACCGGGCTCGCGACACTCGCCTGGGACGCGATGTGGCTTTGAAAATTCTGCCGGCTGAAGTGGCCAACGATTCCACGCGCCGGCAGCGCTTCGAACTCGAGGCGCGGGCGGTGGCGGCGCTGAGTCATCCGAATATTGTGGCGGTGTACGACGTTGGCGAAGGCTACATGGTCAGCGAGTTGGTCGATGGCGGAACGCTGCGGGGCGCGAAAATGGGCCTGCGGAAGACGCTGGATGTGGCGGCGCAGATCGCCGGCGGATTGGCTGCGGCGCACGAGGCAGGCATCGTGCATCGCGACTTGAAGCCCGATAACATTCTGCTCACCCGCGACGGTCGCGCGAAGGTTCTGGATTTCGGCCTGGCGAAAATGAGTGCTCCACACTCGCACGCCGCGGCCGCCACCGAAACGGTGACCGTGCGCACCGAGCCCGGAACGGTGATGGGAACGGTGGGCTACATGTCGCCGGAACAGGTGCGCGGGGAAAATCTCGATCACCGCTCCGACATCTTCAATCTCGGGCTCATCCTGCATGAGCTTTTGAGCGGCAAGCGGACTTTCCATTCAGACACCAGTGTCGAAACGCTGACCGCCATCCTCAAACAGGATGCGCCGGAGTTGCCGGAAACGGTGCCGGTATGGGTGCGGCAGATCGTCGTGCGGTGCCTGGAGAAGCAACCCGCCAACCGGTTCCAATCGGCAAAGGATCTGGCATTCGCGTTGCTACAGAGCGCTCCCTCGGAGGCCACCAAACAACCGCGTGCGCGAGGCCGGCGAAGCGCCCCGTGGGCCTGGCAGGTCGTCGCCGGACTGGCGCTTGCCGTCGTTGCCGTCTTCGCGACGCATTGGCTATGGCGCGAGCACCCAACTGCGCCCTTGCAGGGCTTCCTGCTGGCCGACAACGGGTATTTTCCGCGCATATCGCCTGACGGACGGACTTTGTCGTTTGCCACGCTGGTGGGTGACGCTATGGAGCTGGGAATTATGAAGCCGGAGTCCGGTGACCGCGCCATTCTCACGCACGAGCGCGGTAAGGGCTATGTCTGGGAATCCGCCTGGTCACGTGACGGAACCCAGATCTATTTCGTTCGCACCAGCGCTTACCTGAGTAGTATTTATCGCATTCCGGTGCTCGGCGGCGAAGAGCGTCTGCTGTTGGAGAACGCCTTCGGTCCGGCAGCCCTGCCCGACGGCAGTTTGCTGGTAGCGCGCTCCATGACGGGCGCGCACCTGGCCCAGTTGTCTCGTTTTTGGCCGGACACCGGCAAGGTGCGGGATTTTCCGTTCAGGGTTGTGATCGCTAATATGGCGGTTTATCGGGCCTTTCCGGATGGCAGGCAGGCTCTCGCGTACGGTATCCCACAGCCCGTCCCCCCGGGGGCCAAGGCCAATCTCTATTTGGTGGATCTGGACTCGTTCTCGATCCGGCCGTTTCGCGCGGGCCCCCCTCCCGGCCGGGTCCGGCAGATCGCATTCTCGCGCGATGGCCGGACCATCCTGCTCACCACTCAGGATGAGAATCTCGTGCGGCTGATGTCGATACCCGCATCGGGAAACAGCCCGCCCGTCTCCCTTCTCACTTTAACCAACGAAGCATACGGCCTCGATATCGGCCCGGACGGCAGCATCTTTCTGGATCAGGTGGAGCGCCCCCCGGAACTGCTGCGATTCCCGGCATCCGGCGGACATGTAGAAAAGATCGCGGACCTGACCACGGTTCCAGGTAGCGTAAGTTTCGCGGTGTTGCCCGATGGCCGCGCCGTTGCGCCGCAGGTTACCGCCGGACGAATGCGGTTGATGATTTATCAGCCCGGCAAGAGCCCGGTTCCCCTGGTCAACACGGCGGAAGAGACGAGCTTTCCGATGGCAGTGGCCGGAGAGCAAGTGGCGTTCATGATGCGACCGCTGCTCACGGGTGCCTGGGGCATCGCCACCGCTTCGGTGGCGCAAGGACGCATCACCCATCAGGTCCAGATCGACAAAGGATCGTGCTCAGGTCTCGCGCTGGCTCCGGACGGAACCACCATCTATTGTGCGGCCGACGATGTCGTGTGGGCAATACCAGTGGCCGGCGGCGAGCCGCGGAAGGTTCGAGCCGGCAGTTCCGTGGCGATCGATCCTTCCGGTAAGGTCCTCGTGATCAGCGCTTCCGAGGAGGGCCGGCTGCGCCTTTATCGCGTGCCGCTCGATGGCGGGTCCGAACAGATGATCCCCGAAAGTGCGGACGTACGTCCCTCCGGCGTGCTGCAGTCCAGTTCGCTGGCTCGCGACGGCCGTCTTCTGATGCCGGCAAGTAGCTCGCTCTGGTGGGATCCCGCAGCCATCTTCGATACCCGCACCGGCCAGGCTCACCGGCTTACGCTCGACTACGTTACCGATCTTAAATCCCTGAGCTGGACGCCGGATGGTCAGATTATGGCGCTGGGCATGCAGATGCGCAGCAAGCTTTGGAAATTCCAGCCGGCAGGCCGCTGATGCCGGTCACCCGGAAGCACACCACAAGAGCGACAAGTCTCAATCTCGCTGATCTGCCCGCGC
>DATJYW010000436.1:0-5692 GCA_035499435.1 Candidatus Acidiferrales bacterium
CCCCTCGCGTGCCGCGGCACACCGTCCAGGTGAGTGTCGAGAAGAACTGGGTTTTCTGTGGAGTTCACGATTGCCTTCGCGCTGTCAATCGGGGGAGTTAATCCAAATGATACCCCGATTGCCGCCGAAGTCAATTCACGAAATCGGTGGGAAATGTTTTCGGACCGTCAAATCCTGATGCCGAAGCGCTCGCGAAGCTCGCGCGTGCCTTCTTTTGTGGCGAAGAACTGTTTGCCCCGTTGCACGACCCAGCCCTGACATGTGCACCAGGCGATGAAGCCGGCGCCGGCCGCGAGAGGATTGATTGCAGTCATGCCCGCCAACGCCCGCTGTTCCCCGAGGGTAAGGTGGGTTCGATGCCACTCCTCGTCCTCCTCCTTCGTGACTCCGAGTCTTTTCATCAGAACATCGTGCTTTTTCGGATTGAGGGAAGGAGCTTGTTTGTGAAACCGTTCATGTTCCTCTTTCGTGAGCGTCATGCCCATGTGATGGATTCTCTTGCCCATAACCGGGACTCCTTGTTCCCACCAGCAGGTTAGGGCCATAGGCGAAGCGAGTCAATCGTCGGAGCCAGGTTTTTTGATCGGCGCCGAAGGATTTTTCGGATTGCCTACTGCTTCTTGGCGGAGGTGTCGGTCTTCGAGTCCGTCTTGGTTTCCACTTTGGGCGCTTCGACCCTCGGTGCGGGCGGCGCCGGTCGGGGCGCTTCGACACGCGGAGCCGGCGGTGCAGAGGGTGCCGGCCGCGGTGTTTCAGCCCTGGCAGGCGGAGGCGTCGGGTTCGGTCCCGGCGCTTCGGTCCTCGCCGGCGGAGCCGTGGGCGCCGGCGCCTTCGCGGGCTCGGAATCCGATTTCACCTGCCGCGGCGGACCCAGCTTGGTGTGTTCCACCGGCGCGGGCCTCGGACCGTCATTCGGCCTGGTCTCGGCCGGCGGCTTGACGACGCGCGGCAGCGATTGGCCCGACGTGGCGGGTGGCGGCGATGCCGGCGGAGTTTGTGCCGGCTTCGGATTCGTCGGGTTGCCCTGATTCGGATTGCGCCGCGAATAATCGGGATGGTCCGGCGGATTCAGTACCACGATGCCCGTGTACACCGGGACCGGATAGGTGGTCTGCATCGGCGGTCCTGGTGGTCCCGGGTCGGGCGGATAGGCCGGTGGGGCGCCCGCGGAGGGCGGCGCGGCGTCCACCGGCGGCGACGTTTCTTGTGTCGGTGGAACAGGACTTGTGTCCTGGAAAGTGGTGCCCGGCAGCACGGGCGTGAAATGCGTCGAGCCCACGCGTAACGGCGGCCGCGCGGCTTCCAGCCGCTCACTCACAAACGCCGGAGAGGGAAGCGCGACACGAAAAACGGAGACCGCGAGCGGGTCCGCCGGGCGGCCCGTGAAGCCTGCGGGATCGATGACCTGCGCTTCCGGCGGGAATGCCGCCCAAGTCGTGTTCGCGGCCAGATACTGCTGCGGAGCGCCGGTCCCCGTCCACCGTTCGCCGGGAGCCAGCGGACCCCAGCCCGCTATGCGCAGACCGTACAACCAATAAACGTCACCCGGCTTGAACACGCCCGTGGAAGCCGGCGACCAGACCCAGCCGAGATCGCCTTTGCGCGTCCAGCGGCCGAAGTGATACGGCAGCCAGCCCCACGCGTCCGCGCTCACCCAGGTATAGCCGAGGCCGTCGTACCAGCGCCAGTGTCCGTTCTGGAACGGCAGCCAGCCATCGGGAATACGCGGCTTCCACACCGCGCCGATATCGGTTTGCAGCCACTCGCCCGCGGCATCCAGGTCTGCCACGCCAAAGTGCTGCGCCACGTGGCTCTGGCTGGGCGGCGCGGCCAGCACCTTGTCGCGCTCTTCGCTCCAGTGATCCAGGTCCATTGCAGGAATTTCGCGGTCCAGCGCAAAGCGGGCGGCGTTGGCCGGCTCGACGCGGACGGTCTGTCCTTCGACCAGGTCGATCTCCGCCGCGGGGCAAGAAAGACGAACTACGCCTTCGATGACCGAAATCCGGCTCTCCCCGGCCGCCGCCTCGATCCGAACCCGCGCGCCGCGGACCAGCGTCACCTGGGCACCGGGCAAGACCAGCAGCGACGTATCCCGGCCGAGCGGCTCGCCGGTGAAGTAAGCCACGCCGCGATCCAGCGAGAGCACCGTGAGGCGCTGCCCGCTCGAAAGCAGGGAGTAATCGGAGATTTCCATCTGGGACTCGGGTCCCAGCCGCCAGGCGCTGCCCTCGTCGAGCTCGATTTCGAGACGCGACGATGCAGCCGTGCGCAGCCAGGCCCCTTCCCGTAACGTCAGATTGCGTTCAGCGGAAGACCACGGATCGGCGGGGTGGAGTTGGACGTCTACGGTCCCGTCGAATTCGCCCAAGCGGGCGTAACGGGGCTGGCCCGCAAAAAGCGCGGCGGGCAACAGCAGGAACAGCAAGCGTTTCATTCGGGAACTCCCCGTACCAGGTTTTCGGCCGGCTTCCCATTCCCGTCCGAACCAGTAACCGGCGGGCAGGGGACCCGTAAGTACCCCGGCCTGCGCCTTCACTTTCCAGCAAAATAGTGACGCAATGAGTGTATCAAGCGTTGCAGGAAAAAAGGGAACTTTTTGGGCGGTCAGCTCTCAGCCATCAGCTCTCAGCCATCAGCCCTGAGCAGCCGAGGGCCCGTTGCTGAAAGCTGAAAGCTATAAGCTATTAGCTGTAATGACCGACCCGGCGCTCCTCGCCCACATCTCGCGCCTGCCGCATGCCCGGGCCAACTTCAAACAACTGGTCCGGGAGTTTGGCGCCAAAGGATCCGGCCGCGTCGAGCTCGAAACCGCTCTCGCGCGCCTGGCGGCTCGCGGCGACCTCATCGAACTGCGCGGCGGGCAGTACGTGGTCACCGCGCGCAGCCGGGAGTTCGCGGTCGGGCGTCTGAGCCTGCACCGCGACGGCTACGGATTCCTCATCTCCGAGCGGCCCCTCGAGGGCATCCAGGGCGACATCTTCCTTCCGCCGGAAGAAGCGCAGAAGGCCATGCAAGGCGATCGCGTGATCGTCCGCATCGCGCGCATCGAGGCCGATGGGCGCGCCGACGGCCACGTCGTCAAGGTGCTGAAACGCGCGCACCCGACCGTGGTCGGCGAGTTCCACATTGGAAAGCGCGGCTGCTACGTCAAGCCACACGACGAGCGCATTCAGCAATGGATCGATCTTCCGGAGGGTATGCAGATTCCGGAAGCCGCGCAGTCCCTGGACCGAATCGGCGTCGCTGCCCGTACCGTGTCCTCGGTCGAAGAGCTCGACGGCATGGTGGTCAATGTCGAAATGCTGGATTACGGCGAGGGCGGAGAATCCCCGGCCGGGCGCGTGATCGAGATCCTGGGCCATCCCGACGATTTCGGCGTCGATGTCGAGATCGTCATCCGCAAGCACCACCTGCCGCACCAGTTTCCGTCCGAGGTCGTCGAGCAGGCACAGGACATTCCGCAGGTGGTGGATGCGCGCGGTCGGCGCGACTTCCGCGCCATCGACATCGTCACCATCGACGGCGAGACCGCGCGCGATTTCGACGACGCCGTCTGGGTGGACCGGCTGCCGAACGGCAACTACGCGCTCCAGGTGCACATCGCCGACGTCAGCCACTACGTGCGCCCGGGCACGCCCATCGATATCGAGGCCAGGCTGCGCGGCACCAGCGTGTACTTCCCGGATCGCGCCGTGCCGATGCTGCCGTTCGAGCTTTCGACCAACCTGTGCTCGCTGGTGCCGCACGCCGACCGGCTGGTGCTCTCCGCGCTGCTGGAGATCGATCATCAGGGCGAGGTGGTGGGCCAGGAATTCTGCGAGGGCGTGATCCGTAGCGCCGAGCGCATGACATACACCAGCGTGCATCTTCTGCTGGAGGGCGATCCCGGCCTGCAGGACCGCTATCGCCCCCTGGTCGAGCGATTCGAACTGATGCGCGAACTCGCCCTGGTGCTGAATAAGAAGCGGGTGCGGCGCGGATCGATCGATTTCGACCTGCCCGAGCCGCTGATCGAGTTCGATGAATGGGGCGCGATGGTCGGCGTGACTCGCGCCCCGCGCAACATTGCGCACCGGCTCATCGAGGAATTCATGCTGGCCGCCAACGAAGCCGTCGCGGCCCACCTGGAAAATGCCGGCGTCGAAGCCATCTACCGCATTCACGAGAAGCCCGACCCCAAACGTGTCATGGAATTCGAAGAGGTGGCGGCGCACTTCGGCGTGTCGCTGGGGATCGGCGCGATTCCGGTGAAACGCTTCGGCATCACCGACAAGCGCCGCGACGGCACCAGGAAACGCAGCGAAGTGGTGCTGGCCGACGCCGGCATGGGCATCACCTCGCGCCACTATCAGAAGCTGGTGGCGAAGATCGAAGGCAAGCCCGAAGAGCGCATCCTCAGCTACCTGATGCTGCGTTCGCTGCGCCAGGCGCGGTACAGCACCCGGAACGAGGGCCACTTTGCGCTTGCGGCCAAGACGTACACGCATTTCACCTCACCCATCCGCCGCTATCCCGACCTGGTGGTCCACCGCCTGCTTCGCGGGCTCCTCGTAGGACAGGCTTCAGCCTGTCCGGGTTTGGACGCCATCGCCGACGAGTGCTCCCAATCCGAGCGCCGCGCCGCCGAAGCCGAGCGCGAGCTGGTCGAGTGGAAAAAGACCAGGTTCATGATCGAGCGCGTAGGCGACGTGTTCGACGCTCTGGTCATCTCGACGACCAAATACGGATTGTTCGTCGAATTGGCCGACCTGTTCATCGAAGGCCTGGTGCCTGTCGACACCCTGCCCGGCGACGAGTACACTTATCACGAGAACGTGCGGAAAGTGGTGGGCAAGCGCACACGGCGCGAGTTCGCCATCGGCGACCGCGTGCGCGTGACGCTGGACCGCCTGGATGCGGCCGAACGCAAGCTGCAGTTCTCGATTTACGAAGATGAGCCCAGACGACCTGTTGGCCATTCCCGGCGGCGAGTATCTCATGGGTCAGGACGACGGCCGCGATGACGAGCGTCCGGCGCACCGCGTCCGCGTGGCGCCGTTCCGCCTCTGCCGGCACCAGGTGACTAACGCCGATTACGACGCCTTCCGCAAGGCCACCTCGCGCGAGAAATCCGAGTATCGCGACCGCGCCGAGTTCCGCGATCCGCGGCAGCCGGTGGTGGCCGTGAACTGGTTCGATGCCGTGGCCTACTGCCATTGGCTGGGCGCGCAGATCGGAATGCACGTGCGCCTGCCGACCGAGGCCGAGTGGGAGTTCGCCGCGCGCGGTGGCTGCGAAGCGCGGCTGTACCCCTGGGGCGACGCGCTGCCCGAGATCCCGCCAGACCGTTGGAAGCACGCCCCCGAGCCGGTGATGCGCGGCGCGCCGAACGGTTACGGCCTCTTCGACATGTGCCAGAACGTTCACGAATGGTGCAGCGACTGGTACGACCCCGGCTACTATGCCGTCTCGCCGGCGGAGAACCCGCACGGACCGGAGCGCGGCAAGCGCCGTTCGTCGCGCGGGGGTGCCTGGCGGCATCACATCAAGGTGGCCCGCTGCGCGGCGCGCAGCAGCATTCCGCCGGAGTTCCGCTACGCCGACTACGGCTTCCGCGTAGCCGCGTCGTAAACGCACTACAATATTCGTTTACCTATGAGAGTCGGCATGATCGGCACGGGCGCGATCTCGCACAAGCACGCCCAGGCCTACA
>DATJYW010000437.1:0-7251 GCA_035499435.1 Candidatus Acidiferrales bacterium
TGGAGCTGGTGGAAGATCCTGTAGCGGAAGGGTTTTCCAGGCTCAAGAATCAGTCTTCGCTGGCCTGACTTCAGGGGTGTTGTTGGAAGTGGAATTGCTTTGAACAGCATCCGAGCTTAATAGATCCATGAATCCCCCGATCGTACTGATGCTGTTGACGAATGCCTACGATCCCGATCCGCGGGTGCGGCAGGAGGCACTGGCATTGATCCGCATGGGATGCAGGGTTCGCCTGTTGGCATGGGACCGGGATTTGAAAGCTCCCGCAGCGGAATGTATGGAGGGCGTGGAAGTAAAGCGGATATTTCTGGCATCCGCTCACGGCCGAGGCACGACACAGCTTTTCTTCTATGCCTGGCTTTATCTGAAGATGTTGTGGCGTGGACTGAGAACCTCGTTCGACGTGGTTCACTGCCACGACCTGGATACGCTGCCTCTCGGGTTTATTCTGGGAAAGCTGAAACGAAGGCCGATCGTTTACGACGCCCACGAAAGCTTCCCGGACATGCTCGAAGGGAACGTCCCCCGCGCGGTGCAGCGCGGTTTGGTGTCGCTGGAGAACTTTTTCATTTGCCGGATCGATCTTCTGATCACGGTTGGCGAAAAATTGCGGCGCCACTTCGAAGAGCGCGGATCGCGGCACTCGGTGGTGGTCGGCAACTGGAAGCGGTTAACGGATTTCTCGCGCAGCGAGCGGCAGAACCTGGAAGTCCGCCGCCGGTTTGCAGTTCCCGAGAACTCGCTGCTGGTTGTGTGTATCACGCAGTTACTGAGAGATCGTAAGATCGAGGAGCTGCTGGCGGCAATCGAAGAACGGCCGGATATCTATCTCATCCTCGGAGGCAAGGGTGTCCTGGAGGAGACGGTCACACAGGCAGCGCTCGCAAATCCGCGGATCCGGTTTGCAGGCTTTGTCTCGGGGAAGCAGATCGCGGATTACACCTGTGCAGCCGACGTGGTGTATTACGGATTCGACCCGGGGAATCCGAATGCCCGGTTCAGCGCGCCCAACAAACTCTACGAAGCGCTGGCTGCCGGACGGCCGCTGATCACCGGGGATTTCGGAGAAATCGCCGACGTGGTACGCGAAGCGCGGTGCGGCATCGTGCTGTCGGAATACAGCCCGCTTGCGATCCGCGACGCCCTGGACGTTCTGTCCAATCGCGAGGCGCGCAATTCCATGGCTGCAAATGCGGCGCTGTTCGGGCGGACATCGCTCAATTGGGACAAAGGGGAGGAGACTCTCCATCGCGAATACTCCCGCTTTTTGACCGGCTTGCGCCGGCCGGTTCTCGCCTCTCCGGCGGCAATTCCTGTGGGGATGAGCGAATAACCATGCCCATCCGCATCATGCACGTGGTGGACACTTGGGCTGTGGGGGGCCTACAGAACGGGGTTGCCAACCTGATCGAGCGCATGGACCCGGACCGCTTCGAACACGTAGTGTGCGCCATGCGGCCGGTTGAGGGATCGAATGCGCAGCGCATACCGGTGGGCAGAACGCGCGTGGTATCGCTTTCCACAAAAGAATCCCTGGCCCGTTTTCAATTGCCGGCGCTGGCGCGCTGGATTCGGGACGTGAAACCCGATATCGTGCACACGCGGAATTGGGGCACGTTCGAAGCTCTATTGGCGGCCCGCCGCATCGGTGGATGCGCCCGTGTCCATAGCGAGCATGGAATCGATTGGGACACCACCGCGAAAGAGCCGTGGCGGCGGCTTCTGTGCCGCCGGCTGGCGTTTCAGCTGGCCGATCGCGTTCTGTCCGTCTCGCTGCAGTTGCGGGATCTGCACGCTCGCCGCACGGGGTTCCCGGCGAACCGCATCGAGGTGATCCACAACGGTGTGGATAGCCGCCGTTTCTGTCCGGATGCCGCGGCTCGAATTCGTATTCGGCGCGAGTTGAGGATTGCCGATGACGAGCTCTGCATCGGATGCGTGGGCAACCTGATCCCAGTCAAGGACCACCTTACCTTGCTGCGCGCCGTAGATGGGCTCGCACGCCGCGGCAGGTCATGGCGCCTGCTGATCGCGGGCGACGGCCCGGAGCGCCCCAGGCTGGCGGCATTTGTCGACGCACATCCCGCATGGAAAGGCCGGGTGACGTTTCTGGGACGGCACAACGCTGTCGCGTCATTGCTGAATGCGATGGATGTGTACGTTCTATCCTCTCTGACCGAAGGAATTTCAAATTCGCTTCTGGAAGCCATGGCTACCGGTCTGCCAGTGCTGGCAACCGAGACCGGCGGCAACCCCGAGGTGGTGACCGGCGGAGAATCTGGGCTTTTGTTTCCGGTCGGAGATGAGGCGCGACTTACGGAGCACCTGGTCGCCCTCGGGACGCGGCCGGAGTGGCGGCTGGAAATGGGCCGAAGAGCTTTACGCCGCGTGCGGGAGGAGTTCTCGATCGACGCCATGGTCAGGAAGTACGAAGAGATCTATGAGAGCCTCGCGATGCCGGCTGCGGTACCGATTCGCGCCGTGGCGAGGGTTTAGCAAAGTATGTGCGGGATTTGTGGAATCTTCGAACCCGGACGCGAGGCCGCGATCGAGCAGTGCGCCGTGAAAAAGATGGCCGATGCCATCCGCCACCGCGGGCCCGATGACGAGGGGTATTATTGCGCCCCCGGCATCGGTCTCGGGCACCGCCGGCTGTCAATCATCGATCTGACGGGCGGGCATCAGCCGCTCTCCAACGAAGACGGCACGATCTGGATCGCCTTCAACGGCGAAGTGTATAACTTCGAAGAGCTTAACCGGCAATATCTGTCCGCGGGGCACACCTTTCGCACGCGTTCCGACACCGAGACCATCGTGCACCTGTACGAAGAATTAGGCGAGGACTGCTTTGCGGAGCTGCGCGGGATGTTTGCCCTGGCCCTGTGGGACAGCCGCCGCAAGAAGCTGCTGCTGGCGCGCGACCCGGTAGGCAAGAAACCGCTGTTCTATTCCTGGAACGGCGAGCGCCTTCTGTTCGGCTCCGAGATCAAATCCCTCCTGGCCATCCCGGGCATTCCGCGGGACATGGATCTCTCGGCTGTCTCCGACTATTTCACCTTTCAATATGTCCCCGCGCCCAAGACCATCTACCGCGATGTCCGGAAACTGCGTCCGGGGCACTACATGGTGGTCGATGCTTCGGGCATTCGGGAGACTGCGTATTGGGACATCCGCTTCGACCAGCCGCGCGAGCTCTCTGAAGATGAATGGTGCGAGCAGTTTCTTGCCGAGTTCCGCAAGGCGGTGAAACTCCGGCTGGTGAGCGACGTCCCGCTGGGCGCGTTCCTGAGCGGCGGCGTCGATTCTTCGTCGGTTGTAGCGGTGATGAACAGTTTTCAGCCGCCGGTGACCACGTGTTCGATCGGATTCGCCGAAGAGAGCTACGACGAGGCCGCGGATGCCCGGGAATTTGCCGGGGCACTGGGAGCCAGGCATTTCGAGCAGATCGTGGAGCCGCATGCCCTCAACCTGGTTTCCAAGCTGGCCTGGCACTACGACGAGCCGTTCGCCGACTCATCGGCCGTGCCCACGTACTACGTCTCGGAGGTGGCGCGGCAACACGTGACGGTGGCGCTCTCCGGCGACGGCGGCGATGAAAACTTCGCCGGTTACCGCCGGTACAAGTTCGACATGTGGGAGAACCGGCTCCGCTCATATGTTCCGGCTCCGCTGCGGCGATCGGTTTTCGGTCCGCTGGGTGAGATTTATCCGAAGCTGGGCTGGGCGCCGCGGGTGTTCCGCGCCAAATCGACGTTTCAGAGCCTGGCCCGCAACCCGATCGAAGGGTACTTTCACGGAATCTCCTGCTGCCCGCCGGCGATGAAAAGCCGGTTCTTCAGCCCCGATCTGTCGAAGCAACTCAATGGATACGATTCCCTGGACGTGCTGCGCTATCACTACGACCGGGCTAACACTGCCGATCCGCTCTCGCGTATCCAGTACGTCGATATCAAGACCTACCTGGTGGACGACATCCTGGTCAAGGTCGATCGCGCCAGCATGGCGCATGCGCTCGAAGTGCGCTGCCCTCTTCTCGATCACAAACTGATGGAGCTGGTGGCGCAAATCCCCTCGAGCCTGAAACTGCGCAACGGACAAGGAAAATACATCTTCAAAAAATCGCTCCGGAAGATCCTGCCGCCTGAAGTTCTGACCCGGCGCAAGAAAGGATTCGCCATGCCGGTGGCGGAGTGGTTCCGCGGGGAGCTGAAAAGCTTCGCGCAGGATGCGCTCTTCGGCCGGCAAGACGGGCTGTTGAACGCCGCGTTCCTGACAAATTGCTGGAAGCAGCATCAGCGCGGCCAGCGGGATTGGTCCGCCCTTCTTTGGTGTACTCTCATGTTCCGCACCTGGCAGGAGGTTTATAAAGCCGCATGAGCGGAATCTGCGGAATTTGGAGAAGGGACAATCCGCGGCAGATTGGGGAAGGGCTCGCGGCGATGACGGCCGTGCTTTCGCTCGAACCGCAGGAGCGGATCGGCCAGGAAACTGGGGAGTATGCCGGCGTCGGTATCTCGGCGCGATTTGCGGGGCAGCAGATCCATCGCAGCGCGCACGTGCTCCTGGCCTGCGATGCCGAATTGCTGAACGAGAAAGAGCTCGCCAGGGCCGCTGGGGTCTCGGGCCTGGCGACTGCCCCGCTTCTGGCCGCGCTCTACCAGCGATTCGAGGATGCGTTCGTCGAAAAACTGCGCGGCCCGTTTGCATTTGTCTTGTTTGACCGGCGCCAGAACCGCTGGCTCGCGGCCATCGACGGCTTCGGCATCAAGCGTCTTGCCTACTACCGCGACGACCGGGTTTTCTCGATCGCCACACGCGTCGACGCGCTGGCGCGCGGCATCGAAGCCGACCTGGAGATCAACCCGCGGGCAATCGCCAATGTACTGAACTTCAGCGCCAATCTCGCCCCGGAAACGATCTTCACTAAAGTTCAGCGGCTGATTCCCGGCGCCCTGCTCACTGTATCGGAACGGGACACGCGGGTGCGGCAGTACTGGGAGATGCGCTACGGTGTCGGGAAGAATCCGGGAGAAACGTACCTCAGCCGCGAATTGGAGCGGGTTGTCGAGAGTTCAGTAGCGGATCATTGCGTGGGCGACCGGGCCGCCGATACTGGCGCCTTCCTCAGCGGAGGCACCGATAGCAGCACCGTTCTGGGCATGATGAGCCGCGCCATGCAGGGCCCGGTGAAGTCGTTTTCCATCGGCTATCAGGAGCAGGAATTCAATGAGCTGGAATACGCTCGAATCGCCGCCCGGAGATTCTCATCTGAGCACCACACCTACCTGGTAGGGCCGGGGGATTGCTTGGAAGCACTGCCCCGTATGATCCGCTGCTTCGACGAGCCCTACGGAAATTCTTCCGCGATTCCTACCTACTTCTGCGCCCGCTTGGCCGCGCAGAACGGGGTAAAGGCGCTGCTGGCCGGCGATGGCGGCGACGAGCTTTTCGGGGGCAACGAACGGTACGCCACCGACAAGATCTTCGAAATCTACCACGCCGTTCCCGGGGTGTTGCGCAAAGGGCTGATCGAGCCGTTGGCGGCTTGGCTGCCTGGCGATCGAGGTCTCATCCGCCGCGCACGCGCCTACATTCGGCGCGCCAACATTCCGGGTGTCGAACGAATGCTGTCGTATCAGTTCCTGAGCACGCACTCCGCAGCCGAGGTTTTCGAGGGCGACTTCTTGCGGGTGCTCGGAGATTACGCGGTGCTGGAGGTTCCCTCGCGGCATTATGCGCGGGCGCAGGCGAAGGATCACCTGGACCGGCTGCTCTACGTGGACATCAAGATCACGCTGGCCGATAACGATTTGCCTAAGGTGACCTGCATGTCGGAGCTCGCCGGAATCCAAACCCGTTTTCCGTTCCTGGACCGCTCGGTGGCGGAGTTCTCCGGCCGCATTCCTGCGCGCCTGAAGGTGAAGGGATTCGAAAAGCGGTACCTGTTCAAGCGCGCCTTCCGCAAATTATTACCCCAGGAGATTATCCACAAGAAGAAACACGGGTTCGGCGTTCCGGTGGCGTTCTGGATGAAGTCGGACCGGCGAATGCGCGATCTCGCGCGGGACACACTCCTTTGCAGCCGCTCTTTCGAGCGCGGCTATTTCCGCCGGAATTTCATCGAGCACATTTTCCGCATGCACGAAACCGAAGATCCAACGGGTTACTACGGCGACACGATCTGGACCTTCCTGGCGTTGGAGCTTTGGCATCGCCAGGTAGTGGATCAGACATTGGGGACGATGGCATGAGTGAGTTGCAGAGATGGGACGGCTATTCGCCCGCCACGGCCCCGTCGCGCGGCCGGTTCATGCGCCAGGCGATCGCCAATTGCTACTTTCACTCACCGCTGTCTGCATTGACCCGCCATGTTCGCGAGCGGTACCAGTTTGTGTCTTCCAGGGGCGCTTGGCCTTCCCTCCGGCCTCGAAAACGCTGCGCCACGCATGCCAGGATCCTGTATTACCACCGTGTAAATGACGATAACGATCCGTTTTTCCCGGCAATCTCAACCCGCCTGTTCGAAGCCGAAATGCGGTACGTGAGTCGAAACTACCGCGTCGTCAGCATGAGCGAGCTGCTCGACAGGCTGGCAGGACAAGACAACGAGCCGGTGCTGGCGATCACTTTCGACGACGGCTACCGGGATAACTACGAGCGCGCCTTCCCGGTGCTGAAACGGTACGGATTGCCGGCCACAATTTTCCTAACCACCGGGAGCATGGATACGGGAGAGCCTCTCTGGTTCGAGCGGCTGGCCCTTGCGATGAAGAAAACATCGCGCGAGTTTCTCGAGTTGGAGATCGAGCCGATGGAGCGGATCTGGCTGCGCACCCCCGCCGAGCGTCTGGATGCCAATGCATGGGTATTTTCCGTGTTGCGGAGTCTTCCCGACGCGGAGCGCCGCCAGGTATTGGCGGACGTACTGCGCAGTCTTGCGGTTGTCGACGACGAACGCCGCCGCAAAATGCTCACCTGGGATGACGTTCGCCTGATGCAGGCCCATCGGATTACGTTTGGCGGCCACACTGTGAATCATCCCTTTTTATCGCGCCTCGATTCCGACGAATTCCGCTGGGAGGTATCAGAGTGCAAGCGGCGCATCGAGGAAGAAGTGCAGTCTCCCGCTGATTATCTGGCGTACCCGAACGGGCGCGAGGAGGATTTCGGGCGCGCCAACAAGGCCTTGGTCCGCCAGGCAGGCTATCGCGCCGCGGTGACGACTATCTGGGGTGTCAATACCAATGCCAC
>DATJYW010000438.1:0-27138 GCA_035499435.1 Candidatus Acidiferrales bacterium
TGGGAAAGAGGCAGGACTTTCCGTCGAGCTTGTGAAGGAGGCGGCCCGCCGCCGCGGCATCTCTCTCCAATGGCTTTTCTGGCAGGACAGCTCGGAATCCGCCCTGAAGAGCAAAAGCGTGGACCTGTGGCCTCTCATCACCATTACACCGGAGCGTCTCCAGGCCTTCCACATATCGGAGCCTTACCTTCAGCATGAACACTGCCTTTTGGTGCGCGACGACAGCCGATACAAGCGAATCGAGGACCTCTCCGCCGCAACCATCGGAATCGCCAACGCCGCGATCGACACTGTTCACCTGAAGTTGGTGCTGCCCGGCGCAACCCCCCGCTTACACCCCTTGATTGCCGAGGTGCTGGAGGATACCTGCGGCGGACGTACCGACGCCGCCTTCATGGATAAGTACACCGCTATTTCGGCACTCATGGAAATGCCCGCGTGCGGTGGTCACACGCTTCGATGGATTGGCGTTCCGCAGGTCCATTCGCGCCTGGGTGTCGGCGCCACCTTCGAGTCGCGCGCAGCAGCCGACGCCATCCGCGATGAGATCGGCGCCATGGCCGAGGAGGGACGCCTGGCATCCATATTCGGACAGTGGGGCGTCATGTCCGGCGAGGACGTCGAATCCGTGGAAGCCTTGCTCGACGCCCGGCGGCGCGAAACGCGACTGGCCATCGCAACCATCCTGTTCGCTTCCCTTTTCGGGCTTACCTGCTGGCAAACCATCCGCCTGGTCCGCGAGCGCACACGGACTCGCCAGGCGCAAGCCGAGTTGCGCGACTCCCAGGAACGCTACATGCAAGCCCAGAAGCTGGAAAGCATCGGCCGCCTCGCCGGCGGCGTGGCCCACGATTTCAATAACCTCCTCACCGTAATCAACGGGTACAGCGAGATTGTCCTGGGCAAACTGGAAAGCAGCCATCCCGCGCGGCAGCACGTCAAGGAGATTCGCAAGGCGGGCGAGCGTGCCGCCAGTCTCACCCAACAACTGCTGGCCTTCGGACGCAAACAGATGATCCGGCCGCGACCGGTCGACCTGAACTCCGTCGTCAGGGAGTGCGAAAAGATGTTCAGCCGGCTGCTCGGAGAGGATATCGAGCTGATCGCCAGGCTTGGCCCGCGGCCGGCGATGACTCTCGCCGATCCCGGCCAAATTAACCAGGTGCTGATGAATCTCGTGGTCAATGCCCGCGACGCCATGCCCGACGGAGGCAGGTTGATCATCGAGACCGATGTCGTCGAAATTGACTCCCAGAGCGCCGCCGGCCGGCCGGAAGTTACCCCCGGCCCGGCCGTCTGCCTCACCGTGTCCGACAATGGCCACGGCATGGACGAGAGCACTCGCGAGCACATCTTCGAGCCCTTCTTCACCACCAAGGGTGTCGCCCAGGGTACCGGCCTGGGATTGGCCACCGTTTACGGCATCGTCAAGCAAAGCCACGGATGGATTCGGGTGCAAAGCGAGCCCGGCAAAGGCTCGAGCTTCGAGATCTATCTGCCGCGCATCGCCGGCACCGATGCCGCACCGGAAAGTGCGGACGGCGGACCGCCGCCCAGCGGATCCGAAACCCTGCTGGTGGTGGAAGACCAGGAAGAGGTTCGCGCCTTCGCCGTAAGCGCGCTCGCGGCCTTTGGATATCACGTTCTCAACGCAGCCGACGCAGACGAGGCGCTGGAACTTTCGCAGCGCTATCCCGGGCCAATCCACCTCCTGGTGACCGACGTCGTACTGCCCACCATGAATGGGCGCGAACTTGCCGAGCGCATGAAAGCCGCGCGCTCCGAAGTCGCCGTCCTGTACACCTCCGGTTATACTGCCGACGTCATCGCCCATCGCGGCGTGCTCGACCAGGATCTCGCATTCCTCCCCAAGCCCTACACCGCCGAAGCGATCGCATCCAAAGTACGCGAGATGCTGAAGAAATCCTGACTCAAAGCGTGGGACTGGCTTCAGTGGATCCTCAGAGTTGAATTCTCCCCGCGAACGTTATAGTCTGAACGCCCATGAGGATGCTCTGCGCCATCTCCGCCCTCGCGCTCACCGCTCTGCTCCCCGCGCAGGAGCCGCCCGCCGGAGGACGCGGCGGACGTGGCGGTCCAGCTCTGCGCGAATTCCTCGGCCTCGGTCCGCCGCCCGATGCTGAAGCCGCCGAGCGCGGCGCCAAACTCTTTTCCCCAAACTGCGGCTTCTGCCACGGAGAGAAGGCCAACGGCGCCAGCGGTCCCGACCTGGTGCGCTCACCCGTCGTCCTGCACGACGAAAAAGGCGAGCTCATCGTTCCCCTGCTGCGCGAGGGACGCCCCGACAAGGGCATGCCCGCGTTCGCCGCCATGACCTCCGCCCAGCTCTCCGATATCGCGCAATTCCTGCACTTGCGCGTCGAGCTCACCGCCAACCGGGGCACCTACAAAACCCTCAACGTGGTCACCGGCGACCCGAAGAGAGGCGAACAGTACTTCAACGGCGCCGGCGGATGCGCCGCCTGCCATTCGCCCACCGGCGACCTCGCGAAAATCGCCGCGCGCTACCCGCCCGACCAGTTGCAAAACCGCTTCCTGTGGCCCGGCGGAGGGCGGGGAGCTGCGCGGAAAGTCACCGTGGAGCTGCCCTCCGGAGAGAAGGTCAGCGGCACCCTTGCCCGCATCGACGATTTCTCGGTCGATCTCACCGATGCCTCCGGCGTCCGGCGCTCGTTCAACCGCGACAACGGTGTAAGGGTCGACGTGGAAGACCGGCTCACCGCCCATCGCGCTCTACTCGACAAATACTCCGACGCCGATATCCACGACCTCACCGCCTACCTGGTGACCCTCAAATGAATCCAAGAACGTTGCTGTTCCTGCTTCCCGTATTGGCTGCCTCCCAGGGCCTCGACCCGAAAGCGCTGCGCCTGTTTCAACCGCCTGCCGATACCTGGCCCACTTACAATGGCGACTACTCCGGGCGCCGGTACAGCCCTCTGGCACAGATCAACGCCGCCAACATCAGTTCGCTCATACCCGTCTGGACCTACCGCATCGCCGGCGTCGGCCCGCAACGCGGCGTCGGAAATCCCGTGATCAAGTCGACCCCGCTGCTGGTGAACGGCGTCCTCTATTTCACGATTCCCGACCACGTCTTCGCCGTCGACGCGCGCCGGGGCCGGCTCCTGTGGCAATACGATTGGGAAGATCACGGCGGGCACCTCGTGGGCCAGCGCGGCGTCGGGATGTACGGCAATTGGCTCTACTTTCTCGGGCCCGACGGCTGGTTCATTTCCCTCGACGCGCACACCGGAAAGGAACGCTGGCGCAAAAAAGTGGCCGACGAGAAGCTGCAGTACTTCACCACCACATCGACGCTGGTGGTCAAAAACCACGTCCTGGTCGGCGTCGGCGGCGATGCCATGGATGTGCGCGGCTACCTGGAATCCCGCGACCCCGAAACCGGCGAACTGCAGTGGCGCTGGTGGAGCGAACCCGAAAAACCCGGCGATCCCGGCTCGGACACCTGGCCCAACAAAGCCGCCATGGATCACGGCGGCGGCATGACCTGGATGCCCGGAACGTACGACCCGGATCTCAACCTGCTCTACTGGGGCACTGGAAACGCCAACCCCGTTTATGCCGGACAGAGCCGCAAGGGCGCGAACCTCTGGACGGCCTCCATCGTTGCGCTCAACGCCGATACCGGCAAACTCGCCTGGTGGTTCCAGGCATCCCCCCACGACACTCACGATTGGGACAATGTCGAAACCCCGGTGCTCTTCGACGCCACCGTCGACGGCCGGCCGCGCAAGCTCCTGGCCCAGGCCGCTCGCTGCGGGTACTTCTTCGTGCTGGACCGGACCGATGGAAAAAACCTGGTCTCGAAAGGATTCGTAGGCGTCAACTGGTCCAAGGGCGTCGATGGCAAAGGACAGCCGATTCCCGACCCCGCCAAAGAGCCTCAGGTGGATGGCTCGCTCATCAACATCCCCGGGGGCGGAGGGACTAACTGGCCGCCGCCGAGTTACAACCCGGATACGGGTCTCTTCTATGTCAATGCCGCTCGTGGTTACAGCATCGCCTATCTGACTGACACCGACGAGCAGCCCGAAGGTTACGGCGGCCGCGGCGGCGGGCTAATCACCGAAGCTGTGCTCGAAGCACTCGACGTAAAGACCGGCAACATCTCCTGGAGCCACGCCTACCCCAGCGGCACCTTCGGCACGTCGTTCTCCGGAATTCTGACGACCGCCGGCAAGCTGCTCTTTACCGGCGACCCCTCGCAGAATCTCATCGCCTTCGATCCTGCCTCCGGCAAGATCCTCTGGCACTACCACCTGGCCCAGAATGTGAGCAATGGGCCATCTACAGCGCTCCTGGACGGACGGCAGTACCTGATCGTGGGTGCGGGTGATACTCTATACGCCTTCGCTCAGCGGGGAGCGAATTAGCACAGCCTGTACCCTGCGGACGGTCATAAACTGGTGAAGTCAATCCACCAAGGAGTGTGTTATGCCAACTAATGTAAGACCGATTCCGGAAGGCTATCATACCGCGACGCCCTACTTGACCGTCCACGACGCCGCCAAGGCAATCGACTTCTACAAACGCGCTTTCGATGCTAAGGAAATCATGCGCATGCAGGGCCCCGGCGGAAAAATCGGCCACGCCGAGCTACGCATCGGCGACTCGGTGATCATGCTGTCCGACGAGATGCCGGGCGGCGAGGTTCGCTCGCCTCAATCCCTGGGCGGAAGCTGTGCCGCCGTGTTTCTCTATGTACCGGATGTCGATGCCACCTTCAACAAGGCAATTGCTACTGGTGCGAAATCCAACATGCCGGTTGCGGACCAGTTCTGGGGCGATCGCTTCGGCAAACTGACGGATCCCTTCGGCCACTCTTGGGCCATCGCCACACACAAAGAGGATGTCGCTCCCGAAGAGATGAAGCGTCGCGCAGAAGCTCACGCGGCGAGCATGGCGCAGACCCAGCGAAGCAGGGCCTCGTCGTAGGGCGGTCTCAGGCCGCCACTGCCCGTGCGGGCCGCTTGGGAACGCCTACCGTGTGGATGCTGAAAGACTCCAGATCGTCGAGGCACACCCTCTCAGGCCGCCCGCTTTCCACGCGATAAAGCAGCAGGCCGCCTTGGCCGTCGATCACGATTCGATATGCCGATTTCACATGTGTACGGCTGTCGCCAGCCAGGGTGTACCTCAGGAAAATCTGTCGGTTTCTCATACAACCCTGCAAGATCTCGCTATTCTCTGGTGATGCTGGCCATCCAGCTTGCGGCGGGGGCAATCACCTTAACACGAACGATAGGGCGGTCTCGCAGAAGTTTCAATGTTACCTTTGGTTGGCCGGTGGCTACTGCCCGCCGTACTACCACCCTCGCTCCGTAACAGGTAGTTTCGGGTCTTTTTGCAGCGCTGTTTGCAGGATTTTCTGGCCGGTTCCCGAGTCTCCGGCCCGGATATAGGACATGGCCAGGTGAAATTGCCGCCGGGGCGTGGGTTCTTTACTCACCGCCGCCGACAGGTAATTGATCGCCGACCTGTAAATGCCCTTCCGGTAGTAGACCCAGCCCAGCGTATCCTGTATCGCCGGGCTGTCCGGAGCCGCTTCGGCCGCCCGCTGAGCCAGCGTAAGGGCCTCGTCCGGATTGTCGAACGCCAGCAGGTATGCGGCGTTGTTTAATGCCATGACATTGGTGGGGTTCGAGCTCAGAACCGTGCGATATCGGGCGATCGCGTCGTTCCGGTTGCCCGCTGCCATATCCAACTCGGCCATCAGCATCAGTGCCCCGTTATTCTTCGGATCGCGCGCCAGAACACGGTTCAGGCGCTGCGCCGCGGCGTCGGAGTGGTTCTCGTTCCGGTCCATGTCCGCCAGCGCGAGTTCTGCCGGCACAAACGCCGGGTCCGCGGCCAATGCGGCTTCAAACGCCTGCCGCGCGCCCGCGCGATTCCCGACCTTCGTCTGCCACAATCCCAGCAGGTGTTGGTATGGTGCCGAATTAGGATGCGACCGCGCGATTTCCGTCAGGCGCTCGGTGGCCTTTTCGTTCTGCTTCTGCGCCCCATAGGTTTCGGCGATAATCCGCGCGGCGCGCACATCGTCCGGCATGGCCTTTAGCGCTTCTTCCGCGCTGGCCCTGGCTCCCGCGTAGTCTTTCTCTTCGAAACGGAGCAGAGCCTGCTGAAGCACAAACACCGGCTCACGGTGAGACGCCAGCGCAGCCGCCAGCAGCGGCTTCATCTTCTCCGTGTCGCCCCTAGCCAGCAGGGCCCAGTTGCGCTCGACCATAACGGGGGCAAGGTTGATTTGACTGTTGGGCGCCTGATCCAGCAACTCGATGGCGGCCTTGGGTTGGTTCTCCTGCGTGTAGGTCCGGGCCAACGCAATCCGGGCATCCAGCAATGCCGGTTTCAATTCCACCGCGCGCGTTAGTTCCCGCTTCGCGTTCTGTTCCAAGCCCTGGGCCGCGTATGCCAGAGCAATGGCAAAATGGGCTTCAGCCGAATCCGGTTTGTAGTGGAGCACCTGCTCGAGGTCCTTCTGCGCCTCGGCCGCTTTGCCGCTTCGCAGAAGCAGCTGGCTTCTCATTAGCAGCGCGTCCACGTCCTTGGGGTTCTTCTTCAAATCGGCCGCCAGCATGCTCTGCGCTTCGTCCAGCTTCTTCATCGCGAAACAGGCGGCAATCACGCGCCGCCGTGCCGCCGGATCCCTTGGGTCGTCCTGCGCCAGCTTCTTGAGCTCCGTCAGGGCGGCCTCCTGCTTGCCGGTCTTGAACAGGAATAGCGCGTGAACCGGTTTGTATTCTTTCCGCGGAAGAGCTGAGATCTGCCGGTAAGTCTGCTCGGCCTCGTCCATCCGGTTGCCCGCCGACTGAATTGCCGCCAGTCCGAACAGGGCCCGCGCGTTCTTTGGGTCGAGTTGCGCTGCCCGCCGGATCTCGGTCTCCGCAACGTCGTTCTTTCCAGCCATCAGGTGAAGCTCGGCCAATGCCATTACGGCGTACGACGAATCGGGAGCCGCGGCAACCGCCTTCTTCAGCGCCTCCTCGGCGCCGTCGAAGTCTTTCCTGCTTAGCTTGAATCGGGCCAACAGCACCGACGAGCTCAGGTTCGAGGGGAACTTCTGCAGGTTCTCTTCGAGCCGTTTCAGCGCTTCATCATTATTTCCCAGCTTCCATTCGGCGAGCGCCAGCAGGTCGTTCGCCTGTGTATTCTGCGGCGATGCCTTCAGCACCTCCTGCAGACGCGATGAGGCGTCCTCCACCAGTGACTTGTTGGTCGTCGCGGTCTGTAGCGCTGCCAGTTGCAGTTGAGCGCCCTCGTGCTTGGGGTTCAGCTCCGTCGCCTTCCGCAACGCCGCCACCGCGCTTCGGGCGTCCCCCATCGCAAGCTCCGTCAGACCGATGCGGTAATACGGCTCGGCGTCCCGTGGAACCGCTCCTGCAGCATTGCGATATTCCAGCAGAGCTCGCGCGTAGTCGTGCTTATCGAAAAGCTTCTGACCGTTGGCGAGGAAATTAGCCTCCCTGGCCTGGGGAGATTTTCGGCATGAAATCATAGCAATTCCAGCCGATAACACAACGAAGGTGGTCCAGGAGAATACTCTGCCGCGGAACATGCCGCCATTGGTGCATTTCGCGGGCCACAAAAAGCAGTCGGGCAGGCTTACGGCCTGCCCCATCTTGATTCTCGAATCGAACTTTAGCGGTCCGTTTAGCTCTGGTCCGGTGATGCCTGTCGCGCTGCCAGCCGCTTCCGCTGCGTCGCGGCCACAAGGAGTATGCAACTGCCGAGAAGCACGATCGCACCTGGTTCCGGGTTGGCAATCGGCGTGAGGAACTCCTGCGCCGGCTTATAGTTGCCGGTGGTCGCCACCCAGGTCGGGTCCGCCGTCACCAAGTCCCACGAGCCCATGAACACCGAGCCTGCCCAGTTTTCAGTCGTGACTGCCTGCTGCGCCGCGTTCAGCGCCTCGATGACGGCCTGCTCGAAACTCAGGCCGGAAATGGAGGAGGTTGAAATACTCCCATAATGATCGACGGAATAGAGGTAGTTGTTGAAGGTGTAAGTGCCGTTTGTCGACTGAATATCTGAGTGCAACGTGCCAATGTGGTTCGAATCCACAAACAGCTCCCACGCCGCAACCTGGGAAATAATCTCGTTGTCGAGGTCCCCGGACCCGGCCTTCTGAATGTTGCTGAATAGCCAGGCGGCTTCGAGGTATCGCGTGTACGCGTTCGGACTCGCGGTCATATTAACCGAGTAGGTCCCGGCCGTATCTCCCTGAAACGCGAAGGCCGCCGGGTTCGGCGGGGCCTGAACACCGTATCCATAGTTCCCGCCGAATTGCGCCATGTTCGTCACGTTCGTCGAATTGAGAGCATAGATATTCGCATTCCACGCGTACGGAGGCGCGATTTCATCATTGAAATCCAGGCAGAAAATCGTGATGTCTTTCCCCACCGTTGCGTCATGGGCCGTATAAGGACTAGTACCATATCCCGACCATACCCCCGCCCAGTTGCCAACCCACACCATCGAATCGGCATACATGCATACGGATAGGAGAGCGAACGCCGCAACGCGGACTGAAATTGTCCTAATTAGCTTTGTTTTCATAAAGTTCAGCTATCACTCGATGCAGCAATTGCTCTGCCGATCGCTAATTCACATGAAATGATATGGTTAAGTAGAAAGGCGGGAATTCGAGGGATTTAGTAGTTTGGGAAATGTTTCCGAAAATCGAGATTTGAAGGACTGATTTCCAGCTAGCCGGCGTCCGCCAGGAAAACAGATCCCTTGATTTCGGATCCAGTCGGCCTTCACGATTTCGTTTGAGACGACGCCGATCTCGCCCTAGTACTTTTCTTGGGAAATCGCGTCCAAATCGGCACCGTCCGCTCCCGCTTCTCTTCTCTGGCAATGCTCGATACTCGCTCGGAGCCGCCGGACGAATCTTTGTGCCGGGCCGGTGTTCGAGGTGGCATGAAAATCGCTAAAACAAGATCGCTGCGGTTTTCCTTATGGACTTCGATCGCCTGTCGCATTTTTCATCTGTACTGTATAAGTCTATGGCCCCGAAGCATCGCCCTGTCCGGGTCCCTGCGATTTTTCGAACGCCGAATCACCGTCGGCTCAGTCCGATGGAAACACACCCGTGCCGCACCCTCCGGACCACGGGCGGATTGGTTGCCGGTTACATACCCGCCGGTCACCAAAATTCAGTTTTTGGCACTTTGTTCAAATTCGTTTCCCTTGCGCCCGGCCGGAAGGCCGGATCGCTTTCGATCCCGGAAGATCCTCAGCTCCTTAGTTCATTTTTCAACCATGCACGCACAACTCTTCTCTCAAGACCGTGAGCTCTACCGGCTCTGCCGGGAGGTGCTCTCCGAAATCGCCGGCGACGATTGGAACCTGACGGTGGTTTCCGCCGAGCAAGTATCTGAGGACTCCGACCTCTCCCTCTGGGACTGCCATCCCGATGTACCCCTGCCGGATTGCGTCTTCACCAGCCCCTCCAAACACTTGTTTCTGGTCGATCGCAAGGACCTGGCACGCTTTCGGGAGCAGACAGGCGCCGACGACGGCCACATCCTGCTGAAGCCCGTCTCTCGCGCCACACTTTCCGCCTTCCTGGCCTCCAGCGGGCGCAACGACCATCTATCCTCGGCTCAGTCCCTGCGCGCCGACCGCGACGAAATCCTCCAGTGCCTGATTCAGGCCAACCTGCGCCTTCAAGAATACGATCAGGATCGGACCACTTTCCTGGCCCGCGCCGTGCACGATTTTCGCGCGCCCCTTACCGCCCTCAGCGGCTACTGCGGGCTGTTGCTCAGCGAGCCCCTCGGCCCCCTGACCCAATCCCAGCGGGAGGTGCTCCAGCGCATGCAGCACAGTGCCAAGCGCCTCTCGCGCATGGCCGCCGCCATGTTCCAGTTGAGTGTCGGACGGCACGTCAAGCGCCGCCCCGACCTGCAGCACGGCGATATTCGCGACTGCCTGGAACAGGCCCTCCACGAAATCACGCCCTTCGCCGAAGACAAATCCATCGCCATCAACACGGACGTCGTCGCGCCGGAGCAGCCCCTGTTTTTCGAAGCCGGTCAGATCGAACAGGTTCTCGTCAACATCCTGGATAACGCCTGCAAGTTCACCCCGAAAGCCGGCACCATCGATGTCCGCTGCTACCCTTATTTCTGGGAGCGGCGCCTCACGCGTTCCGCCATTCCGCCGGGAGCCGAGCGCCGACATCGCGTCCGGTACGACCCAAATGCCTATCGCATCGACATCCGCGACTCCGGGTGTCCCGTCCCGCCGGAGCACCTCAATGATATCTTTGAAGAATACACATCCTATGCGGGTGGCCGCGACCGTTCCGGGGGAGGGCTCGGTCTGGCCATCACGAGAATGATCGTTAACCAGCATGAGGGAACCGTCTGGGCGGAGAACACTGACCAGGGTCCCATGTTCAGCGTAGTACTGCCGATGTAACGCCCGGTGGTCCCCGCGCACCAGTCTGGTTAAACCACAGCGATCTGACCAGCGACACGGAGGAGGCACTTGAGCATTGACCGCACGCATGCCGGATGCACGATTCTGATAGGCGAGGACGAACTGGAAGTGCGCGACTACCTGCAAACCGTTGCGAGATGCCTGGGATTTTCCGTCGAGACCGCCGGCGACGGGGACGAGGTTCTCTCCGCAATCGAGGAACTCGACGGAAACCTGTCGGCCGTCCTGTTGGACCTCGTCATGCCGAACCGCGACGGACTGGAAACCCTGCTCGAGATCCGCCGTTCGCGGCCCGACCTGCCTGTCATCCTGGTGTCCGGCGAGGCATCCACACTGAATATCGTCAGGGCCATGAAGATGGGCGCGACCGATTTCCTGTGCAAGCCCGTATCCCACGAAGAACTCGCCAAAGCGCTCCATCGCGCGCTGGAAACGCACGGGGTCTTGGATGTGTCGGCGCTGCCGCGCAAAACCTCCGTCCTCAGCAAGACCTTCCTGGGCCGCGACCCGCGCATGGCGGCGCTCTATGATCTGGTGGCACAAGTCGGATGGAGCGACGCTCCAGTACTGATCCAGGGTGAAACCGGCACCGGCAAGGAAGTGATCGCCCGTGAACTGCACGCCCAATCGCCGCGCGCGGCTCAGCCCTTTCTGAAATTGAATTGTGCCGCCCTGCCTTCGGAGCTGGTGGAAAGCGAGCTGTTCGGCTACGAGCGTGGCTCCTTCACCGGCGCGTTTCAAAAGAAGGCAGGCATGTTCGAGATGGCTGACGGCGGCACCATCCTGCTGGACGAAATCGGCGACATGGATGTCCGCCTCCAGGCCAAGCTGCTGCAGGTTCTTCAGGATCACGAGTTCCGTCGTATCGGCGGCCGCGAGACCATCAAAGTCGATGTGCGCGTCATGGCCGCAATCCACCGCGACCTGGAAGCCGCCATCGCCGCCCGCAGTTTCCGCGAAGACCTGTACTACCGTCTGAATGTCGTTAACTTCGTGCTGCCCCCGCTCCGCGAGCGGCAGGAAGATATCGTTCCCTTGGCCGGGTTCTTAATGCGAAAACACGCCCCCTCAAACGTCCCCATGCCTGAGATCACGCCCGATCTGGCCCAGGCCCTGATGGAACACCGCTGGCCCGGTAATGTGCGCGAGCTGGAGAACGTGGTTCGGAAATTTCTGATTCTGCGCGATCCGGCGATGCTGGCTCAGGAGTTGCAGGCGCGGGCATTCCCGAAGCCCGAGAGTCCCCGGCTCCGCCTTCGCGATGCCGTAGACGATGTTCGGGACTCCGTTCCTGGCGATGGCGTCTTCGAACAGGTCAGCAAGGCCCAGGAGCAGGCTGAATCCGAAGCCATACTCGCACCCTCCAATCCAACCGCTGGAACCGGAAACGCGCGGCCGCCCTCCTGAAGATCGATTACAAAGCGCTGCTGTACAAAATGAAAAAACTGGGCCTGGAAAATCGCCTCCCGGAAGATGCCGGCACGGGAAAAACCAAGGCCAGCTCAGCTTGCGGAATCGGTGATTGAATTGCTTCATATTCTCCTCGAAATTCCTCGAAACGGAGCTTTGATTTCATGTCGCAAGGGACTATACCGGTGACGGCCCCCGCCGTCGAAACTCTCGCAAAGAAGATCGCGGACCGCACAGCACACGTAGGAATCATCGGCCTCGGATACGTGGGACTCCCGCTGGCGGTCGAGTTCGCCAAAGCGGGCTTTTCGGTAACAGGAATCGACCTGATTGAATCCAAAGTCGAGAGAATAAATGCTGGAGATTCGTATGTCCAGGACGTTCCCTCCGATGAGGTCTGCGCCTTGGTGGACGCTGGCAAGCTGCGCGCCACTACGGATTTCAGCGTCGTCGCCGATTTGGATACGATCAACATCTGTGTCCCCACGCCGCTCCGCAAAACCAAGGACCCCGACATGAGCTACATCGTGTCGGCCTGCCAGGAGATGGTCAAATACGTTCATCCCGGGATGCTGGTCATTCTCGAATCCACCACCTATCCCGGAACCACGGATGAACTCGTGCTGCCCATGCTTTCCGGCGGCGGCATGCAGGTGGGGCGGGATTTCTTTCTCTGCTTTTCTCCGGAGCGGGTCGATCCCGGCAATCCCAAGTATCAGACCCGGAACATCCCCAAGGTCGTCGGTGGCGTGACCCCAGCCTGCACTGAGATGGGCAAGCTGTTTTACTCGCAAGCCCTGCAAAACGTCGTGCCGGTCAGCTCGACGCAGGTCGCTGAAATGGTCAAGCTGCTCGAGAATACCTTCCGCATGATCAACATCGGGCTGGTCAACGAGTTGGCCGTGATGTGCGACCGGATGGGCATCAACATCTGGGAAGTCATCGATGCCGCGGCCACCAAGCCGTTCGGTTTCATGCCTTTCTATCCGGGTCCCGGACTGGGCGGCCATTGCATCCCGATCGACCCGTTCTATCTTTCCTGGAAGACCAAGCAGGCCGGCATCGAGGCCCGCTTCATTGAGCTCGCTGGGTATATCAACGGCCAGATGCCGCATTTCGTCGTCGAAAAGGTACAGAACGCCCTCAACGACCGCGGCAAGGCGGTAAAAGGCTCGAAAATCCATATTTTGGGCGTGGCCTACAAGCGCGATATCGATGATGTCCGCGAGTCCCCAGCCCTGGATATCATCCACCTGCTCCGGCGCCGCGGCGCCACAGTCACCTACACCGACCCCTATGTCCCGACTCTCCGCATCGAAGACGAAACTCTCTTCTCCACCGACCCCACCGAGGCCCTCGCTCAGTCGGATTGCGGAGTAATTATTACGGACCACGCGAACTTCGACTGCCGTGCCCTGGTCGAGGTAGCCAACCTCATCGTCGACACCCGGAATGCGTTGCGCAGCCTGACTTCAGAGAAGATCATCCGGCTCTAAGGACAGGCGTGAAACTACGCCCGGGTCCGGGTAATAGGATATAATTGCCCCATATAGTACGGTACTAAAGGCAATTTCGTGTGACTTTCTTCGCCGCATTGGGTTTGCCGGGTGCGCGGAAAGCGTCTAACTGATTGAATTTGATTGATTGGCATCCGTGGCGTGCCGATTGCTATGCTTCCGGCCCCTTGCAATTACTTGATACCAACATCGACGTGAAAACCGTCCTCATCGTGGATAACGACTTGGGGTTTGCGTTTTGGCTGGGGCACGCCTTGGACCAGGCGGGTTTTTACGCGCTGCCCGCCGTAAGCGCCTCCGGCGCCAGCAAGTTATTGACGGAGCTTGGACTTAATGCCGATCTCGTAGTTATCAACGCGAACCTGCCGGATGCCGCCTCCTTCATCGCCGACCTCCGCTTGGCACAGCCGGCCCTCAAGGTCATCACCGTCGTCGATGACATAGAAGAGCCCCCGCCGGTCTTTCTGCAGGCCAACCTGGTCGAGCAGAAACCGATCGCGACCGACGAAAACGCCCGCCACGACTGGGTCGAAACCATTCGCATGATCCTGTCCAGCAACATTCGCATGCGAGACCAATAGCCGTGGGAGCGGATTGTCCTCCGAGTTCGCTACCCGGCAGGGATCAGATGCTTTCGGAATACAATTGAAAGTACTCAATACGGCACCGTACCTAAGATGCCCACGGGTCGGTTACTTCGCTGACGAGTTTCAAATAACTCGGTGAAGTAAGATACTTTACTACGGCGCCGATCAGCAGCACGATCAGCATGAATTTCTTCATTCTGGGTCGGGGATCGGGACGAATGTCATCATCGCCATCGCCCACCTGAGAATCGGCAATCAGATCCAGGGTCGCGCCGGAGTGGTAGGGTCCCGCCAGCAGCGGATGGTTCTGCATTTCGGCGGGTCCGGGAAATTCCATGCCCGCCCCGGCGGACGGAGTAACAAACCCCGAAACCGGCGCCAACTGCTGCACCGCCATGCCGTAGAGCATCGCGGAATCGAAGCCGACCGGATCCTTACCCGCTGTAGACGCCGCAGCCGCCAGACAGGGAAGCAGTAGCAGCGTCCACCCGCACGCCAGAATTCGACTCGGAAGCCGGGGGGCCATAACCAAGGGTAGGCAGTTTTGGTACCAACAGTCCGGAGCCCGAATTGTGCGTAATCCGCACTCCCAGGGCACCAATCTTTGGGAATCTTCACCAAGCTTCGGTAATTTTCCCGGCCCCAGCACAGGAATGCGACTCAGCTCCGCGAGTCCCCAGCCGCCCGGGCGGCCTGCGTTCGCGGTTTTTCCGGCTCGCGCCCGGCGTTCGCCCGTTCTTCGATTCCCAGGCGTTTCATCTTGTATAGCAAGGCCTTATAGTCCACCTTCAGGAGCATCGCGGCCCGTTTCCGGTTCCAATGCGTCGAGTCCAGTGCCGCCACGATGGCTTCCACCTCGGCCTGCCGCTTGGCTTTGGTGACCTGCTCCAGAATCGGCGCCTCCGCGGCTTCCGCACCGGCGGGAGTCGCAACGCCCGGAGCGTCTGCGACGCCGACCGCAGCCAGCGGCTTGCGCATGGCTTTTGTGTGTAATTCCCGCGCCAGCAGCGAGGCATCCCGCAGGATGATCAGCCGGCGCACGAAATTCTCCAGCTCACGCACATTGCCGGGCCAGTAATAACTCATGATGGCGTGCCTTAACTCTTCCGTAATCAATGGGATCGGATCGGAAGGGCCAATATGCCGGCGCACCAGAAACTCGGCCAGCGGAATCAGGTCCTCGCGCCTTTCGCGCAGCGGCGGTATCTTCAGATTGATCACGTTCAGCCGGTAGTACAGATCTTCGCGGAACTTCCTCTCCGCGATGGCCGCCTCCAGGTCCACGTGCGTGGCCGCCATCAGCCGCACGTCCACCTTGACGACGTCCTTCCCGCCGATGCGTTGAAATTCATGATCCTGTAACACCTGGAGCAGCTTCGCCTGGAGCCGGAAATCCATGTCCCCAATCTCGTCCAGCAGGATCGTGCCCCCGTCCGCCAGCTCGAACATTCCGGCCTTTTTCTGATAGGCTCCCGTAAACGCACCGCGCTCGTACCCGAACAGCTCGCTCTCCACCAGCTCCGACGGAAGCGCGGCGCAATTCAGTTTGAGGAACGGCTTATCAGCTCGGGGCGACAATGCATGCAGCTCTCGCGCAACCACCTCCTTGCCGCTGCCGGTTTCCCCCTGAATCAGAACCGGCGCCTCGGACCAGCCCACCTGTCCCAACAGCGACTGGATTTCCCGCATCCGCTCGTCCCGGCACACAAACGTCCGCGACGCCGGGGCACGAACCTTCATTCGCGGCGCCGCGTCCGGCGCTCTCAGTTCCACGGCCCGGGCGATCGCGCGCTGCAATTCCTCGTGCAATACCGGCTTGCACAGAAAGTCCGTCGCCCCGCATTTCATGGCTGCAACTACATTGATAGTGGATGCCGCACCGGAAATCACGATCACCGGAATCGCCGCGTCCATCCGCCGGATCTGGACCAGCGTATCGAGGCCGTCACGATTCGGCATCATCAGGTCGAGCAGGATCGCATAAATGTCGCCCCGCGAAGCCTGTAGACAGGCCAGAACCTCATCGCCATCCTGTGCAAGCTCAACGCGATAGCCGAGGCACTGAAGCGCCGTAGCCAAGTACCCTCGAACTTCAAGCTCGTCTTCGCCGACCAGAATTGTCCGGATTTCACGCGGTGTTGGTGTGTTCAACAGGCTCCTCCATTTGCTCTGCGCATCCAAACCCCCTGAAAGTTTGACGGCAGAGTCTGATTCTGCAGGGGTGATCTTCGCCACCCTCCCGTCCTGTAGCGCGTTCCTCGCTATGTGCTCTTCAGGACTCCGCCAGAATACAGCATGCGTGACTCAAGTCAAGACACAGGACCCTGGTACGGAAGGCTCAATTTCAGGCAAATGGTACCGGCGACCGCACTTCGACCGTGCAACCCAGGCTTTCGATCTCCGGCTTCCTGCATACAAACTTTAGTTTTTCCTGTGTTTTCGCTCCAAAGTAATTTTTTTAACACATACCCATAAAATTTCATTTAGATTCGCCATTTCATCGTTATAAGTAATACAAAAGTTGTGGAAAGTTCATAGGATAATACCTTATTAGCCACAATGAACCGTACGGATATGTACCTTTGTGAACGAGTGGTTCGATATCAAGTGCCAACTCGTACCAGTACGGCTAATGGTGCTAAGGTCCGTTTTCGGAGTCGCGCTGAATGACCAAGAAACCCAGCATCCTGAAGACTATAATCATCTTAAATTATTTAAATTGTTGTATTTGGGGACAGACAACACTCAGTTTGTCGTCCGCTACAGGGAGTTCAGGTACTTCAGTACCATTGACCCTATCTTTAGCTACGGCTTCTACTAGTACCGTTGTTGCTTTGCAATGGGGTTTTGCGTACCCTGCGGGCAGTGTTACTGCCTTCTCAGTCGCCGCCACACCAGCTCTAAGCTCCGCTGGAATGACTTTGACTTGCGGCCCCAACTCCACCGGCACCACTTGTGTCCTCTATGGGATGAACACAACCTCCATTCCCAGCGGTCCTGTGGCGGTCGTGTCCGTCACGCCGGCGTCGGGTGTCTCCACCGTTGCCATCGGGGTTACCGGGACGCTGGGCGCAGCCGCCGACAGTTCCGCCGTTAGCGTTGGCGGCAGTGGAGGAAGCATCAGCATACCGGGCGCCCCGGTCTCGCTCGTGCCAAGCAGCCTCTCGTGCGGCTCAAACGCTCTGGCGCCCTCGGCCTCCACTACCTGCACGGTCACACTCAGTGGCTCTGGCGGGGCGGCTGTGGGACTGTCCTCTGACAGCGCCAACCTCGGAGTGCCGGCTTCCGTGGCCGTCGCCGCTGGTTCGACAAGCGCCACATTTTCAGCAACCGCCACAGCTTTTACCACGAGCCAGACGGCCCACGTCACAGCCTCGCTCAACGGCGTGAGCCAGTCCTTCGCCATCAATCTCGCCGCTCCGGGCACTGTCACAGTCAGTTCACTGCAATGCACCGCCTCATCGCTGTCCTCGAATTCGGCGACCTTCTGCAAGATCACCCTGACCCAACCGGCGCCCGCCGGCGGTGTCACTGTCACGATCGCGGACAGCGCTCCCACCGTGCTGGTCGCTCCAACTACCTGGAACGTGTCGGCCGGCTCAACTACCGCTACGTTCTCCGTGGGCACTCAGAACGTCCCAACCAGTCAGACGGCTACCCTAACGGCTTCACTCAACGGGTTGAGTCAATCGGCCACCATTTCCCTGGTGGGCGCCAACCCCGCGCCCTCCATCGCCGTCACGGCGCTCCAGTGCGGAGCAGCTTCACTCTCTTCGAACGGCTCCACAACATGCACCATTACCCTGAATCAGCCCGCGTCGGGCTCCGGGACGCCAGTCACTGTCGGAAGCAGCGCCGCGGCTCTGACGGTCCCAGGCTCGGTCAACGTTCCGTCAGGTTCGTCCAGCGCCACGTTCTCCGCCGTCGCCGGCGCCATCACCGCAGATCAGACTGCGACTCTTACCGCCAGCCTCAGTGGCACCAGCGCATCCGTTAGTATTTCCCTGGTTTCTTCCAACACGATTACTTCACTGCAGTGCGGCATTACCTCCCTGCTCTCGAATGCTTCCGGCACCTGCACGGTCACGCTCAACAAGGCGGCTGTTGCCGGCGGCGTCACGGTAGCCGTAGCTGACAGCGTGCCCTGGCAGCTCACCGTGCCTGCATCTGTGAATGTGGCCGCTGGAGCCTCCACCGCCACCTTCCCGGTCAGTACCGGCGCCATCACCTCGGATCAGAGCGTGACCATTACGGCGTCCCTCAACGGATCCAGCGCGTCCGCCAATATCCAGGTGGTCGCGCCCATTGCCGTTACCGGCCTGCAATGCACCGCGTCATCCCTGGCCTCGAACGCTTCCACGACCTGCACGGTGACCCTCAACAAGGCCGCAACCACCGGGGGAGTCACGGTATCGTTGGGGAACTCGGTCCCCACCCTGCTGACCGTCCCTGCTTCGCTGAGCATCACCCAAGGGTCGACGTCGGCCACCTTCACGGCCACGGCCGGTTCGATCACCTCGGCTCAGACCGCCTCCCTCACGGCGTCTCTAAACGGAACGACTGCTTCGACCAGCATTTCACTTGTTGCAGCCGCCGGCGTGACCGTCAGTTCGCTGCAATGCACTGCCTCATCGTTATCCTCCAATTCAGCGACCTTCTGTAAGATCACCCTGACCCAGGCAGCGCCGGCCGGCGGCGCCACTGTCACGATCGCGGACAGCGCGCCCACTTTACTGGTCGCTCCAACTACTTGGAACGTGTCGGCCGGCTCAACTACCGCCACATTCTCGGTGGGCACCCAGAACATCACAACCAGCCAGACCGCCACTCTCACGGCATCGCTCAACGGCTCCAGCCAGTCGGCCACCATCTCCCTGGTGGCCAGCCCGACCGCCACTACTGTCACCGCGCTCCAGTGCGGAGCCGCTTCACTCCTGTCGAACGGCTCCACCACCTGCACCATCACGCTCAGTCAGGCGGCGTCTGATGCCGGGGCCGCGGTCACCCTCGGAAGCAGCGCCACGGTCCTGACGGTCCCAGGCTCAGTCAACGTTCCATCAGGTTCGTCCACCGCCACGTTCTCCGCGGCCGCCGGTACCATCGCTGCCGATCAGACCGCGACTCTCACCGCGTCGCTCAGCGGCTCCAGCGCTTCGGCCACCATATCGCTGGTCGCACCGAATAGTGTCACCTCCTTAGGGTGCGGATCTTCGTCGCTCGGTTCCAACGCCTCTGCCACGTGCACTGTCACGCTGAACAAGGCCGCCATCTCCGGAGGCGTTTCTGTGACCCTCGCCAACAGCGCGTCTTCCGCGCTCACGGTCCCGGGTTCGGTGAGTATTGCCGCCGGCGCCACCACCGCCACTTTCACTGCCAGTACGGGCTCCATCACCACCGATCGGACTGCAACTCTCACTGCGTCGCTCAACGGCTCCAGCGCTTCGGCCACCATATCGCTGGTTTCCGCCAACACCGTTACCTCCCTGCAATGCGGCATTAGCTCCCTGCTCTCGAATGCTTCCGGCACCTGCACGGTTACGCTCAACAAGGCGGCCGCTGCCGGTGGCGTCACGGTAACGATCGCTGACACCGTCCCCGCGCAGCTCACTGTGCCGGCATCCGTGAACGTCGTCGCGGGAGCCTCCACCGCCAACTTCCCGGTCAGCACCGGCGCCGTCACCTCGGACCAGAGCGTGACCGTTACGGCGTCCCTCAACGGATCCAGCGCCTCCGCCAATATCCAGATGGTCGCGCCCAACACCGTTACTGGCCTGCAATGCAGCGGATCATCACTTGCCTCGAACGCCTCGACTACCTGCACGGTGACGCTCAACAAGGCCGCAATCACCGGGGGCGTCACGGTATCGTTGGGGAACTCGGCTCCCACCCTGCTGACCATCCCTGGTTCGCTGAGCATCACCCAGGGGTCGACTTCGGGCACCTTCACGGCCTCCGCCGGTTCGATCACTTCGGCTCAGACCGCTTCCCTCACGGCGTCTGTCAACGGAACCACTGCTTCGACCACCATTTCACTGCTGGCAGCCGCCGGCGTAACCGTCAGTTCGCTGCACTGCTATAGCACCTCGCTATCCTCGAACTCGGCGACGTTCTGCCAGGTCAGCCTGAGCCAGGCGGCGCCCGCCGGCGGCGTCACTGTTACGATCGCGGACAGCGCTCCCACTTTGCTGGTTGCTCCAACTTCCTGGAACGTGTCGGCCGGCTCGACTACCGCCACATTCTCGGTGGGCACCCAGAACGTCCCAACCAACCAGACCGTTACCCTCACGGCCTCGCTCAACGGCTCCAGTCAATCCGTGACATTAAGCCTCGTTGGCACATCCAGCACCATGAGCGTGAGTTCGCTGCAATGCGGTGCCTCGTCGCTCTCAGCGAACGCCTCAACCACGTGCACGGTGACACTCAGCCAGGCGGCCCCGGCCGGCGGAGCCACAGTGACACTCGACAACAACATGACTACTGTCCTGACGGCGCCGTCTTCGGTTTCTGTCCCGGCCGGAACGACTTCGGCCCAGTTTGCCGCCAGCACCGGAATCGTCGCCACATCTCAGGTCGCGACCCTGACTGCCACCATGGGGAGTTCCACTTCCGCCGCCACCATTTCCCTGGTTCCGCCGGCGCCGGGTCCGAGCCTGGTCTTTTTCGCGTGCCATCTGACCTCGACCACCGCTCCCATATCCGGGACCTGCAACCTGAACCTCAGCGCGAATGTGTCGTCCGCCACGCAGGTGTCCTTGAGTTCGAGCTCCTCCTCGATAGTGGTTCCTGACTCGGTCGCGGTGACGGCCGGTTCACAGTCGGCCTTTTTCGAGTTCACGGGAACAACCGCGGACGTGACATCCATCGTGGTCACAGCGACCCTGGGTAACAGCAGTCTCGCGGCAACCTGGGCCATCAGCTTTGGCGGCGGGACGGGCGGGGCGCTCAACTCGATCTCCTGTGTCCCGAAGCACGTCACCGCGGGTCAAAGCACTACCTGCCAGGTCGAGACAGGCAAGCCATCGGCTACCGCCACCGAACTCAAGATCGCCAGCAGTTCTGCCAACGTCCTCGTGCCCGCGGTACTCAAGCCCGGTGCCGGCACCCGCACGACCCGGTTCAAAGTGACTGCCACCCAAACCGCCGGCCTCGGCTCTGCCGTGATCACGGCGACTCTCGGCTCCGATTCCGTCTCCGATTCCCTCGCCGTGTTGCCGTCAGACGCACCAACTCTGGCCGCACCACGGGAAGTGACCGTGAAAGCCGGCTCTCCGGCGCGCTTCTCGGTTCAGGCCTACGACGCGGACGGCAGTCCCCTCTCGGTCTCAGCCGCCGGCCTGCCGGATTCCGCTACCTTCGACAACACCACCGGCGCATTTGGCTGGCTCTCCACCACGCAGGATATCGGCTCGCGCGAGATCTCCTTTACCGCTGTGCGTCCAGCCGGCGACCCGCTCAACAAAGCGGTCAAACTGAGCGTGTCCGACGGAACTCCGATTCTGCGCAGTGTACGCAACGGGGCAGGCGAAGGCGCTCCGGCCGCATGTAGTTCCGGCGCGGCGGCCTCGCTCTTCGGTCATTTCCTGGCCGATTCCGCCGATTCCGCCGCGGATCCGTCCGCATCCGGTACCGGCATCGGCGGAACCAGGGTACTGGTGAACGGTGAATATGCCGCGCTGCTAAGCGTCTCCGCAACCCGGGTCGATTTCCTTTGCCCGGCGGCTCCCGCATCCGCCCAGCTCGAGATCCGGGTTGAGACTTCTTCCGGCGTGTCCAACGCCCTGCAAACCACGATGAACGATACCGCGCCCGGCATCTACAGCGTGGATGGCTCCGGGCGTGGACAGGCGCTCGCCGTACTCGCCGCTTCCGGCAATCTCGCCGCGGTGTCCGACTACCGCTTCACGGGTAATCCCGTTATGCCCGGCGATACGATCGCGGTCCGCGCCACCGGAATCGGGTGCTCCTCAACTACCCCGCTGCCGCAGCTACAGATCGGCGCCGACAGTGCAAAGGTCGTCTCTGTGGCGACCACTGAGACCGCGGGCGTGTGCGTGGTCAACGCCGTCGTGCCCGCGGGCCTCTCCGGCGACGAGGTGCCGCTCACGTTACAAATCGCCCGGCCGGACGGCAGCATGGTCCGCAGCAACACCGTGACCATTGCGGTCGACCTCCGTAATTGACCGGCTGCTCGGGCCTACAGCAGGTCGTGGCGTTCGCGCTTCTCCAGAAGCTTGACGATCTCCCCGACCTGCTGGGCCCGGCCCCGGTCCGCCACCAGCAGGGCATCAGGGGTATCCACCACGATCAGGTCACACACCCCCACCAACGCCACTAACTTACCGCGGGCGTCTACAAAATTGTTGTGGGAATCGAGCGCGATCGATTCGAGTTCCATGGCGTTTCCTTGCGCGTCGCGGCGGAGCAGTTCGTAAACGGCATTCCAGCTCCCCACGTCGTTCCACCCAAAGTCCGGGGCCGCGATCCCACTGACCCCCGCCTCGCCCGCCGCCCTTTCCAGGACCGCGTAGTCAATCGAGATGTTGTCGCAAAGCGGAAAAGTCTCCTTCAGACCCGCCGCGAACCGGCGCGTCCCGAACGCCGGCAGCGACGCCAGCAGCGTGGCCGTCTTGGGCAGGTGGCGCCGCAGCTGATCCAGGAGTACTTCCGCACGCCAGAAGAACATCCCCGAATTCCAGAAAAAATTCCCGGACGCGACGTAGCGCCGCGCCTTGGCGACGAGCGGCTTCTCGTGAAAGCAGCGCACCGGCAACGCCTTCGAGGCGCCGGCAGCACACCCCTTCGGAAATTCGATGTAACCGTAGCCGGTCTCTGGCCAGCGCGGCAGGATGCCAACCACCACCAGATCGCCCCTACCCGCCGCCTTGAGCGCGCCCCGGAGCACGGCCCGGTAAACCGCCGTCTGACCGATCACATGATCGGACGGGAACACCCCCATTACGGCATTGGGATCGGCGCTTTGAAGAATGTATGCCGCCAGTCCAATCGCCGGCGCGGTATTGCGCTGCACGGGCTCAGCGAGGATCTGACGCGCTGGCACCTCGGGCAATTGGCGCACAATCGTGTCGCGAAGGTGTTCGTTGGTAAGAATCCAGAGGCGTTCCGGCGGAATGACGGGAGAGAGGCGGTCCACCGTCGCCTGAATCAGGCTGCGATCGCCTACCACGTTGAGCACCTGTTTGGCGTTGCGCTTGCGGCTGCGCGGCCAGAAGCGCGTGCCACGTCCTCCGGCGAGGATCAGGCCGTAGTGATGCCGGTTCATGTCAGTTGAGCGGATACCCGTGAATCAGGCGGAATGTACGGTTCCAGCGCGTCTTGGTCGGGAAATGCTGCACCAGGTCGAGCAGGTGGTCGATGGACATGATGGGCTTCGCCAGGTCCTCGGTGGGCGCGTCGTAGGACCAGTAGATGATAAGCGGCTTGCCGATGATGTTCGCGCGCGGCACGAACCCCCAATAGCGGCTGTCCAGCGACGAATCGCGGTTGTCGCCCATGGCGAAGTACGAGTCTGCCGGCACAAGGACTTCGTCGTTGCGCGTATGGTTGATCAGCATGTCCTGAGCCGATTCCGCCACGTGCACGTTGGGCTCGCTCGGAAAATTATCGCGGTAGGAGTCGATATATTCCGTCTTGTGGTAGACGTACGGCTCATTGACCGGCTTGCCGTTGAGAATGAGTTGCTTATTGACCAGCCGGATGCGATCGCCAGGCACTCCGATACAGCGCTTGACGAAGGTCTGCGTGATATCGGCGGGATAGCGGAAAACGATGATGTCGCCCCGTTTTATGTTCGAATACGGAAGCACGTGTTTCGACACAGGGCCCGAAGGCGAATAGGCCAGCTTGTCGACCAACAGGTGGTCGCCGATAAGCAGGGTGTCTTCCATGGACCCGGTAGGAATCACAAAGGCCTGCACCAGGTTGGTGGTGCCGAAGAGCAGCAGGATGATGGTGACGGTCCACTCCGCGATGAATCCGCGTTGCGGCTCCGGCCGCGGCGCCTCAGGCTGCGAGACCTGTTCATCGGCCGCCACGGCAAGGTTGTCCTGATCCACAGGACACCATTTTACCAGGGTCAAAAACCGGGAAACCGGGGGAAACCGGGGTCAGACGGGACGTTCCCCGGTTTCCAAAGCCCGAAAAGCCCGGGTCTGCCGGATTTTGCGCCGGTATTCGGCGCTCCAGGCCGACTAGAACTCCAAAGAACCGGGGAACGTTCCGTCTGACCCCGGTTTTCCTATTTTCCTGGTATTCTGGTGAGGACTCGCATCGGAATTGGCGTCATACACAGGTCCTCCTTTGAGTTCACCAGCTACAAGCCACGAAACAGCGCATGCTCCGTCCCACTGGAAAAGCGTCGCTCTGGTATTCAGTTGCACCGTGCTGGGCGCCCTCGCCCAGTTGCTCATCAAGAAGGGCACTGCATCGATCACCGGCGACCTGACCTCGATCGTGCTCAACCTGCCCCTGATCGCCGGTTACTCGATCTACGGCATCAACACCCTGCTCATGGTCCTCGCGCTCAAAGACGGCGAAATGTCCATGCTCTACCCCATCATCGCCCTGACTTACGTCTGGACCACCTTGCTTAGCTACACCGTCCTCGGTGAGCCTTCAAACATGTACAAAAACATCGGCATCGTCACCATCGTGCTGGGCGTGGCGGTAATGGGCCGTGGAGGCAGGAAATGAGCCCCTTGGTTCGCAGCATGCTGATGGTGTTCGGGGCCAGCCTGATCGGCTCCTTCGGGATGGCGTTCCTCAAGATGGGCGCGGAGCGCACCACCAAATCCATCTGGAGCTTCGTCAATACGCGCCTGGTCTTCGGTGTGGTGCTGTTCCTGGGCTCAAGCGTGCTCTATGTCGCGGGTATCAAAGGCGGCCAGCTTTCGGTGCTATATCCCATGGTGTCATTGGGGTACATCTGGGGACTGGTGTGGGCCAAGATCTTCTTCAATGAGCCTTTGACCAGGCAGAAGTTCGCGGGACTCGGGCTGATCCTGGTCGGCGTCTTCTTCGTGGGCCTGGGCAGCCAGGATCAGCAGCCGCCAGCGCCCACCGCCGCCGTCCAACAGATCCGTCGCTGACGCTTCCTCTGAGTAACCTCAGTACTCCGCTTGAATATAACCAACTACAACTGTTTATACATGGAACTCCGGACTTAAGATTGCGTCTAAGTGAGCAGGAGGTAAGGGCTATGAGCAACACGGCCGAGAGATTGAAGCTCTGCGAGGCAGTTCTGGCCCTGATCGAGCAGCGTCGTTCCGAAACCGGCGACGTCTTCTTGGGAGCCGGTATCGAGCGCGCGGTTCTGGATGCACAAATCCAGGAACTCGAGGCGGAAATCCTGGAGAACCCGGGCGCGATCGAACCTTGGCTGGTGCGCCGCCGCAAGTCCGACTAGGCCCTCCCCGGTGGGCGGACGATCGCGCTTCGTCGTCCGCCCACCCGAACGTCAAGTCAGCTCCCGATACATCGCCGCCTGCCGGCGCGCGATGTGGTCCCACCCGAAATCCCGCTCGACCCGCTCCCGCGCCGCCGCCTCGATCCGTGCCCGCTCCCCGGGATCGCCGAGCAGCCGTTCGATCGCCTCAGCCATCTCGGTCCCGTGATTCACCAGAACGAAATCCCGGCCCGCTGCCAGATCTAGTCCGTTGACCCCTGCCGGCGTGCTCACAATCGCCTTCCCCATTGCCATGGCTTCCAGGATCTTGATGTTCGTCCCCGCCGAAGCCGTGAGCGGCGCGATCACCAGCGCCGCCCGTTCGTAGGCGGAACGCACATCCGTCACGAAGCCTTCAGGCTCGATCCCCGCCTGCTGCAGGTCGACATTCAGCCGCCACTGCTCATGCCGCGCGCCGGCGATAACGTGCAGCGTTGCGCCCCTCAGCCGCGGCCACACTTCGCTCAGGAAAAACTCGACCGCCAGCCGGTTCGGCAGGTGCGCGAAGCTGCCGATGAAAAGCAGCCGTCGCGGGTCCGGCGACTTCCCGCCCGGCCGGAACCGTTCGAGATCGACCCCGTTGGGCAGAACCACCGCCTTCGCACCCGTGACCATCGCCTCGTCCTTGGCACTCATCACGACCACTCGGTCCACGCGCCGCCATGCCCCGGTTTCGAAACGCCGCCACAGCGGCAGTTCCCGACCCAGAGCCGGGTTCTCGCCGAGCCGGGCGAGCTGCTCATACAGGTCGAAGGTGATGTCGTGCTCCACCAGAATGGTCCGCGCCGGCGCGCACGCATTTTCGTATTGCGCAAGCTGTGTGAACTCGAGCTGTACGGCGCTGGGCCGCCACTTGCGCACGCTCTGTTCCAGGGCGGCACGAAAGGCCGCCGAATCGAATTCCTCGACCATCTCCGGCCGTCCCGTGAAAGGCAGCTCGTGCGACCCCGGCCTGCGGACCAGCACCACCTCCGCGCAGAGGTCCAGCAGTTCGCGCGGCGGCGTTCCGGCCTCTTCGACAAACGCAACCAGAATCAGGTCGAACCCCTCGGCCGCGCGGAGCATCAGGTTGTACATGCGCACGGCGCCGCCATGCGACAGCGGAAAGGGCAGGTACGGGCTCGCCACCAGCACTCGCTGCTTGCCCGTCGCGGGACGGCCCGGAAAGACGCTGACCGCGCCCGAGCACAGCGCCAGGAACCGCTCCTCCGGATACTCGGGACGCCCCGACGGCCCGCCGCTCAGCGCGATCGCCGGCGCCTCGCGCAACATGCGCTTCCTTGGCCGCCACAAGCTGCGGAACAGTTTCGGGCTGCTCACCGCGCGCGCCAGAAACCGCAGGTAATTACGTTCCAGAATGACATCGAGCTGCTCCTGCGTGAAGTAGCGCGAAGTAGTCGCCCGGTGGCGATGCTCGACCACCGCACCCGCCTCGTACACGCTCGGCCAGCCGCGCTGCCAGGCCCGATACCCAAGATCGAGGTCCTCCACGTACGCCGGCGCGTAAGTTTCATCCACATTGCCCAGCGCGGCCAGCTTCGCGGCATCGTACAGCGAGCACCCGCCGCTTCCGTACAGCACGTAGCTGCCGTCTTCCCCGGCGAGCGGCTCGTCGCACCACACCGGAAAATCCGGGTGTGCCGCGGGATCGAAAACCGTCTTGCCG
>DATJYW010000439.1:0-6566 GCA_035499435.1 Candidatus Acidiferrales bacterium
GTTGTGGAGCGGAAGGGCCGAACGGGCGGTGGAAGGGTCTGGGAGGGACGCGAAGTAGGAGGCCGGGAGCATTGACCCCGGAAAGGAGGCACCTGAGAGGGTGCAGCCGTTGCGGGTGAGCGAAAGGCCGTTACGAGCGTCGGGTTCTGGTTGGAAGGAAGCAAGCGGCGAGTCTTAAGGCGTTAATCCGGTTTCCGGAGAAAACGGGGATCGGGGAGCTGAGAGACGAAGCGTCCGGCACTTTCGACTGCGGTGCTCAGAGCCGAGCATGTCGGCGGTGGGCAGGATTGGGAATCGGATCACTTGGAACCATTTCTTTTTTGAGCTCAGGGCACCCAGGTGCGAAGGAAGCGCGTTGCTGCGTGGGCATGCACTCCTGGCTGGGGCCCCTGATCCTCGAGGAGCCAAACTTCGCCCGCTCGCACGCCCTCAGACCCGATGCGGGCATCACCACCGATGCAAATCCAAAGTTGGCATCGGTGTGCCTCCGGCGTGAAGGTTCCGCCTGCTGGCAGCTCGACCAATTCAGTCACGAAGTGCTTCGACCGCACCAGCTCCTGGCGGCCATCCCCTAAAACCACCGGCTGTACCGGCCCGGGATGGACTCCAACGTCGCAAATCGGAACCGCCTTTTCGACGTGAAGCTCCCGCGGGCGGCCGTAATCCCACAGCCGGTACGTGATGTCGGAGCTCTGCTGGATTTCGCAGAGGACGATGCCCCCACCGATGGCGTGTACCGTGTGGGCAGGCGTGAAATAGGTCTCTCCGGCCTTCACGGGCATCCAGTTCAGAAGCCGTTCGATTTCTCCGGTGCGAGTGGCCTCGCACAGCCGTTCGCGCGTGATCGGCTCCTTGAAACCGAGAGCGATGGTTGCACCCGGCCCGGCTTCCAGGATGTGCCACATTTCCGTTTTGCCGCGCGGTCCGTCTTCGCCGTCATCGGGATGGACCTGCACGCTCAGCCGGTCGCTGGTGAAGATCAGCTTGACCAGCAGCGGAAGCTCGTGATCCGCCAGGAACCATGCCTCGCCGATCGGCTCGGGCGCATCGGGATACCAGGGCGCCAGGTGCCTGCGGCCCCAGACGCGGTACCGCAGCGAGGACGTCAGGCGAACCGGCTCAGGCATTCTTGACGATGAACTGGTGGATGCGGTCGAGCCCGCGCTCGAGTTCCTTCATCGAAGTGGCGTACGAGATGCGCACGTGCCGGCTCGTTCCGAACGCCTCGCCGGGCACGACGGCCACGTGTGCTTCGGAAAGCATGCGCTCGGCGAGCGTGAGCGTATCCGTGATTCCGTTCTTGCCGATGGCCGCTCCCAGATTCGGATAGGCGTAGAATGCGCCCTGCGGCTCGGCGCATTTCACTCCCGGGATGGCGTTGAGGCGCGCCACCACGAAGTCGCGGCGCTTATGATACTCGGCGAGCATCACGCCGACCGATTCCTGCGGGCCCCGCAGCGCCTCCACCGCGGCCTTCTGCGAGATCGAAGTCGGGTTGGAGGTGCTGTGACTCTGCAACTTCGTCATGGCGCCGATGATCGCCGGCGGCACCAGCGTGAAGCCGATGCGCCAGCCGGTCATGGCGTAGGTCTTGGAGAGCGATCCCGCCACGAGCACCGTCTCCTTGGCGCCGCGCAGAGACGCGATGGAGAAAGGCTCGCTACCGTAGAGGAACTTGCAGTAGCACTCATCGGTCAGCAGGTAGATGCCGCGGGAACTGGTCAGGTGGAAGATCTTCTCGAACTCGCCGCGATCCATTACAGCGCCGCTCGGGTTGGAGGGCGAATTGATGATCACCATGCGCGTGCGCGAGGTGAGGTACGGCTCGATCATGGCCGCAGTCAGCGTGAATCCCGCGGCTTCGTCGGTATCGACGTAGACGCACTTTCCGCCGGCGTAATGGACCACGTCCTTGTACGTCACCCAGAACGGCACCGGGATGACGACTTCGTCGCCGGGATTCACCAGCGCCTGAACCAGGTTGAAGATGGCGTGCTTGCCGCCGACCGTGATCAGGCACTCGGACGGCTGATAGCTGGTGCCGAAATCGGCCGCATGGCGCTCGCAGACTGCCTTTTTCAATTCGGCCGTTCCGCCCGCCGCCGTGTACTTGGTGAAGTTGGCGTCGAGCGCGCGGATGGCGGCCTGCTTGATGTTGTCAGGCGTTGGGAAATCGGGTTCCCCTGCCCCGAAATCGACGACGTCAACGCCCTCGGACCGCAGGCGTTCGGCATCGGCGGACACCTTCATGGTCGAAGAGACACTGATAGTGGATATACGTTCGGCAATCGGATTGACTACGGCTTGCATAATTACTGATTCACATCCCTCTGTGTGATTTGGATTTCGCCAGGCGGGCGCTGAGACGGGTTTCCACCACCGGCGGCACCAGGCCCGAAATACTTCCCCCCAGTGAAAAGACCTCCTTCACCATCCGGGAGCTGATAAAGGAGTACGTTTCGCTCGCCATCATGAAAACGGTTTCGATGTCCGGCCGCAGCCGCCGGTTCATGAGCGCCATCTGCAGTTCGTACTCATAGTCTGAGATCGCGCGGATGCCGCGCAGCAGTACGGTGGCGTTCTGCGCCGACGCGTGATCGACCAGCAGGCCGTCGAACGAATCGACATCGACATTGGGATAGACGTGCAGCACTTCCCGGAGCATCTCCATCCGCTCTTCGACGCTGAAGAGCGCCCGTTTGGCGTCGTTGCGCAGAATGGAGACGATGAGCCGGTCGAACATCCGCGAGCCGCGCTGGATCAGGTCGAGATGCCCGTTGGTAATCGGGTCGAATGATCCGGGGTAGATGGCAATCACGTGCGGCGGTTTTCGCGACAACTCGGTCAGTTCACTTTCTTCAGACGCAGCAACGGTTCATTTGATTTTACCGGAAAACCCGGGGCATGATCCGGGACGGTCCGGCGCGGTGTGGGATAATCGAATTTCAGAGCATTTCCCCACAGCGCATGGACCGTAATTTCATCCGCAATTTCTCTATCATTGCGCACATCGATCACGGCAAGAGCACGCTCGCGGACCGCCTGCTGGAGGTGACGGGCGCGCTCTCGCAGCGCGAAATGATGGAGCAGGTGTTGGATTCGATGGAGCTGGAGCGCGAGCGCGGCATCACCATCAAAGCCCACGCCGTGCGCCTGAACTACAAGGCGGACGACGGCAATCTGTACCAGCTCAACCTGATCGATACGCCCGGCCACGTGGATTTCTCCTACGAGGTCTCGCGCTCGCTGCAGGCCTGCGAAGGGGCCCTGCTGGTGGTTGACGCCAGCCAGGGTGTGGAAGCGCAAACGTTGGCCAACACTTACCTGGCGCTGCATCACAACCTGGAAATCATCCCGGTGATCAACAAGATCGACCTGCCGGCGGCGGAACCGGAGCGCATCCGCGAGCAGATCGAGACGGTCATCGGGCTGGACGCGTCCGGCGCCGTGCTGGCCAGCGCCAAGCAGGGCACGGGCGTACACGAGATCCTGGAATCGATCGTGCACCTGGTGCCGCCGCCCAAGGGCGATCCCGAGGCGCCGCTGCGCGCGCTGATCTTCGATTCCTGGTTCGACACCTACCGCGGCGTGATCATTCTAACCCGCGTGGTGGATGGACGCCTCCGGCTGGGCGAGAAGATCCGGCTCTGGTCGAACGGGCAGCAATTCGAAGTGGAAGGCCTCGGGTATCAATCGCCGAAAGCCGTGCCCTGCGATGAGCTGTCCGCCGGCGAGGTCGGATTTCTTTTTGCGAATATCAAGACGGTCAGCGACGCCAAAATCGGCGACACCATCACCGATGCCGACTCGCCCGCCCCCGAGCCGCTGCCGGGTTTCGAAGAGATCAAGCCCATGGTGTTCGCCGGACTGTACCCGGTGGAGAGCCACGAGCACGGCCTGTTGCGCGATGCCCTGGAGAAACTGCGGCTCAACGACAGCGCCTTCAACTTCGAACCGGAAAACTCGGTCGCGCTGGGTTTCGGCTTCCGCTGCGGTTTCCTCGGACTGCTGCACCTGGAAATCGTCCAGGAGCGGCTGGAGCGCGAGTTCAATATCGACCTGATCACGACCGCGCCCGGCGTGCGCTATCGCATCACCACCACCACCGGCGAGATTCTCGAGGTCGACAACCCGACGAAGTTCCCGGACGCTTCCACCATCAAGCAGATCGAAGAGCCGATCATCGACGCCACCGTGATCACGCGCGAAGAGTATCTCGGCGGGATTCTCAAGCTGCTCGAAGAGAAGCGCGGCAACCAGAAGAAGTTCGAATACATCGGCGGCGGCCGTGTGATGTTGACCTACGAGCTGCCGCTGAACGAGATCGTGCTGGACTTCTACGATCGGCTGAAGGGCGCCTCGCGCGGCTATGCCTCGCTCGATTACCACCTGGCCGGGTATCGCGTATCACCGATGGTACGGCTGGATGTGCTGGTGGCCGGCGATCCCGTGGACGCCCTTTCCATCATCGTGCACCGCGATTTCGCCTTTGAGCGCGGCAAGGAGCTGATCGGCCGGTTGCGCAAGCTCATCCCGCGCCAGATGTTCGAGGTGGCGCTGCAGGCGGCCATCGGAAACAAGATCGTGGCGCGCGAGACCATCAGCGCGCTGCGCAAGAACGTGCTCGCCAAGTGCTACGGCGGCGACATCACCCGCAAGCGCAAGCTGCTCGAAAAGCAGAAGGAAGGCAAGCGGCGCATGAAGCGCGTGGGCCGGGTGGAGATCCCCCAGGAAGCCTTCCTCAGCGTCCTCAGGGTCGGGCAGGAAGAGCAGGAGTAGCGTCTACCTGAGCCACCGGTCGCGGTTGGCCGCCACGAACTCGTCATCCGCCAGTTGAGGATAGGCCGCAAGCACGCGGTCGATCTCTTCCATTTGTCCGGGCGAGAGATCCTCGTTCGGATCCAGGCACCAGCGCCCGGCCAGCAGGCCCTGGCGGCGAAGCACCTCGTGGAGGCCCGCGATGCAGCCCGCGAAACGGTTACGCACATCGAACAGCGCGGCATTGGCGTCGGTAAGGGCAGCCGAGCCCGCCAGAATGTCGGAGGCGCCGCGGCCGCCATCCGCGCGGCATCGCTGCACCGCTTCCACCAGTCCCACGGCACGGCGCGTCCAGACGGCCCATTGCCCGAGCAGTCCGCCACGAAAGGATGCACAGCCGGCCGGAAACCGGAATTCGGTGAGCAGGTCGGGAATGATGTTGTCGTCGTTTCCGGTGTAGAGCGCGATCTCGCGTCCGCTCTCCACAACGGCCCGCACGACGTCGAGCGTCTGGTACCGGTTGAACGGCGCCACCTTGATCGCCGCCACCGCCGGGATTTCGCAGAAGCTCCGCCAGAACTCGTAGGAAAGCAGGCGGCCGCCGACGGAAGGCTGCAGATAGAAGCCGAACAGCGGGATCTCCGCGCCCACGGCCCGGCAGTGCGCCAGAAGCTCGTCGTCGCCGGCCTCCGGAAGCGCGGCCAGGCTGAGGAGGCCGAAGTCGTATCCGGCGGAATGGGCGAAGTGCGCCTCGCGAACCGCCTGGGGAGTCTGGCCGCAGACGCCCGCCACCTTGAGAACGCGCCTGCCGGAGTCGCGCTCGAACTCGCGGACCACGTCGATGGCCAGCCGCAGCACCGGCTCGAACAGCGCCACCTGCGGATCGCGTATGGCGAATTGAGTGGTATGCACGCCGACGGCGACTCCGCCGGCGCCGGCTTCGCAGTAGTAGCGCGTGAGGGCCGCCTGGCGGCGCTCGTCGAGCTTGCGGCCGGCCGTAAGCGCGAGGGGATGCGCCGGAATGACCATGTTCAAAACCTCCCGTCAGCGACTTCAAAGTGAGTCGGCTTGTCGAGCGTGGCGCCGCCGGAAGCCACCCACGCGGCGACCATCTCCATCAATTGCTCGGAGGAGACCGAGGGCGGACCCATCAGGCTGAAGCACGCGCCGGCATCGCTTAAGAGCGCGGACGGGCCTTCCACGCCGGCGAATCGGGCGGGCTTCCGGAAGCGCTCCCCAAAGTACCTTGCGACATCGCGCACGCGGAGGATCTCGGCGCCGGTGACGTTCAGAATCCGCGGCGGCGCGCAACAGTGTTCCAGCGAGCGCAGCGCGTAGGAGTTGGCGTCGCGCTGCCAGATCACGTTGAAAGCCGGGACCGTGAGGTCCACCGTATCCCCGGCGAACACCTTGCGCGCGATATCCACCAGCACGCCGTAGCGCAGGTCGACCGCGTAGTTGAGGCGGAAGAAGACGCAAGGGCGCCCGAAGTACTCGAACACGCGCTCGCGGCCCAGGCAGGTTTGCGCATATTCGCCGACCGGCGCGGGCGAATCGGTCTCGCGCGAGCCGCCCGCCGCGGGATCCCGCAGCGCGTAGACGTTGCCGGTCGAAAACACCACGAAGCGGCTGGTCCGGAAGTGCTCGCACACATTCGCCGGCACCACCGTATTCATGGCCCAGGTCAATTCGGGAGCACCCGTGGACCCGAATTTTCGCCCGGCGAGATAGAGAACGTTGGGACAGCGCGGCAGGCGCGAGACCGCCTCGCGGTCCAGCAGGTCGCAGGCGACCGGCTCGACGCCGGG
>DATJYW010000440.1:0-3327 GCA_035499435.1 Candidatus Acidiferrales bacterium
TTTCGGTGATCGTACCCCGGAAAACAATCTGCGCTCGCTTCAGCGCGTCCTTCACTGCCGGTTGGACGACGGTACAAGCTGTGGCCATTCGCACGGCAACCAGCAGGAGAATGGGTGCTTAACCGTTTTGGGGATGGTCGCCGTCGATCCGTGGCTGCCGATACGGGTGTGGGGACCGGCGAGTCTGAGCGTCCCCCGCTTCACCGGTCTTGGTCCGTGCTGCCTGGCGTTTACAAAAGCGCAAATTCTCTTTCGCCAACTCATCGCTCGCATCCATCGCGACGGCCCGTTCGAGGGCGTCTTTAGCCTGTAGGATGCGGCCTGCCTGTAAGAGAGCCCAACCCAGGTCGTTGACCAGCTTCTGGTTCTCCGGCTCCAGTTCCAATGCTCGCTGATGCGCCGACACCGCTTCTTCGTACCGACCTGCGTGACCGGCGCAGTAGCCGAGCCCTTGCCATAGACCGGCGGCGTCGGGGTGTCGCTTCACTGCCGCCTGGTAGAGTGCTAGTCCTTCCTGGTACGCTCCTGACTGGGTAAGAAACATGCCGGCTTCATCGATGATCGGGCAGATATTCATTGTGTTCTTCGGCAAGGACAAGAGCGATTGGAACAACTGGCGCCCTTCGACGATTCTTCCGAGTTGATAGAGAACCGAACCCCTGCTGAGAATGGCAGGCGCGTAAGTGGGCATGGCCTGAAGTGCGCGCCTAAGGGCCATGATGGAACCGTCCCTGTCGCCCCGTGCGTCGCGAAAAATGCTGTCGGCATATTCCGCTTCGGCGTAGAATTGGCGTTCCCCCGGAGTTCCCACTAGCGCAGATGATTCCGCCGGTTTTCGCTTCACAGCTATTTCTCTGAAGAGTATAGTCCAAAGCGCTGCGATTCACCCTTGTTGGGATTGGGCGCGTGAGAGCCGTTGACTGCGTGGGGCAACGGAAAATCCAAAAACAATCCATAAAGCTCTTGTTTAGATGTTGTTCTGATTGTATTATTACTATCAGACAGACATGGACGCCCCACTTGCTCGCGGCCCCGAAGCTTCCCGCCTCCGCCGCCGGGCCCGCCTTTTACTGGCTCGCCTTCATCTCCCCGAGGACGCCCTTCCGGGCTCGCTCGTGGTCACCCATCGCCGCTGTGGGAAACCTTCCTGCCACTGTGCGAAAGGCGATGGTCATCCGTTCGCCATTCTCACCTTCATGGCCGGCGGCAAGAAACGAGTCGAAACGATTCCCGCCGACTGGATCGACACCGTTCGCCCACGCCTTCAGGCCGGGCGAAAGTTCAAAAATATCGCTGCCGAGTTGTTGGCTATTAACGCCGAACTACTGGTGCTCGCTCGCCAGCAACGTCGCCAACGGTCTCCCACTTCTACCCCTCCCGCCAGGTAGCCCAAAACCATGTCGAAACCGCAGCCCGTTCCGGAATCCGAGATTCCGCCGGCACGGCCCGTCTTGGCCGAACAGCCTCCGCGTTTCCTGCTGTTGGAACGAGAAGTGGAGATCGAATATCGGCCGCAGATGTTGGCGGCCCTGCAGCGCAAGGTCAACACCGTGGCGGAGCAGGCGCAGGGCGCAGTGCCCGCGTGCCCGCACTGTGGGCGGAACATGCGCTGTCAAGACACACGGCTAGTCACATGGCTGGCCCGCTGCGGTTGTTTGCACGCATCGGTGTCACGCTATCGATGTCCGCCCTGCCGGTATGAATGCCGGCCGCTGCTGGATTTACTGGGAGTAGAACCTGGCCGCATCTGTGGCGCGTTGGCCCGTCTGTTGGCCCTGTTGGCCACGGTGGCGCCCTATCCTCTGGCCGCGCGGTTAGCCTGGTTGCTGTTGGGCGTCACTATCAGCCCCATGGGCATTTGGCGCGTAGCCCAGCGGTTGGGCGAATCGGCGGCACGCCACACGGAGGCCTTGAGCCGATATCATGCCGACAGCCGCAGCGTCGGCGCAGCTACCGCCGGGGCTCCCGAAACGGTGATTCTGGGCGTGGATGGCTGCAGCTTGGGGATGCAGGTTCGGTCCACACGGCGCCGCCGCAAGCCGGGGGAAATCCCGCCCCCGTTGCCGGTGATCGAGGAAGGTCGTTTCCGCGAAGTCAAGACGGGTGTGTTACTGCTTCCCAGCGAACGTGTGGAAGTCTCTCCCGGACGACGCTCGGTCGTGCGCCGGTTTCTGGTGACCTGTCTGGGAGATGCCGACACCGTTTTCGCTCGTCTCTATGCGCAACTACGGGAACTGGGGTGGGTCGGCGCCCATACCGTGGTGGTGATAGTCGGCGATGGGGCGGAATGGATCTGGAATCGCGCCGCCATGTTCGTCAAGCGTTGTGAAATCCTCGACTTTTGGCACGCGGTGGAACATGCCTGGGGGTTCGCGCAACTCCGTTACGGGGAAGGCTCGGCGCAAGCCGACCGTTGGGTGCATGCCTTGGCCGAGGACCTGCGCGCTGGAAAAGTAAACCAGGTCCTCAAAAGGCTGAAGCGCCTGCGGCCGAAAACGCCGGAGTTGCGGGAAAGTTTGCAGACACTCATCCGTTACTACGCAGACAATGCCGGACGCATGCGATATGACGAATATCTGCGGCTTGGCTACGGAATCGGCAGTGGCGCTGTGGAGAGCGCTCATAAGCAGGTGGTGCATGCTCGTTTCCGCCAAGCCGGAATGCGTTGGAGCGAAGCCGGGGCCCGTCGCCTGTTGGCGCTACGCCTGCTGTTGTTGAACGACAACTGGACGCTGTTAGACCGCCTCCGCATGGTTTCTCTGGCCTAACGGCGCCACCCTCGATGCGGGTTGACCTCCGCCTGGCAATGCGTCATGCTCAGGCCATGGCACGCCGACCCCAGGCGGAGGTTCCGGCGGATCTCCGTGCCCGGCTGGAGGGCGCCCGGCTCGATCTGTTGGCACTGTTTTTTGCTCTGGACCGAATGGACTTCGCACCCGCTGAGATTCCGCAGAGATTGATTCAACAACTTTTCGAACTCGACGCCGACTATGCCGAGGCGCTCTGGGCATTGGATCAGCCCGCAGGGACACTGGAGTTGAGGCTCATGCTCCGCGATACCCTGGCTGCCCTGGAACAAATTACCGGAAGCCTCCAACCGGCTACGCAAGAACCTTCCCCGCCGTGCGCATCCTGCCTTGGCCCCAAATAGAAATCACTGTTCGGCATGGCCTGCTAACCGCAGAGGCATACAACATGGTTCCCGGCCGCGATCCCCAAAACGGTTAAGCACCCCAGGAGAATGATCCACCTCACAGCGAGATGATAACTCTGTAAGCCGGCGGTGTGGCTGTTCCCCAAGCTCGCCATCACACCTCTGTCGACCCC
>DATJYW010000441.1:0-12186 GCA_035499435.1 Candidatus Acidiferrales bacterium
GCTGAAAGCTGATCGCCCTTTCTGGGTGACCCTAGCGAGGAGGACCCACCCGTTCCCATCCCGAACACGGAAGTTAAGCTCCTCAGCCCCGATGGTACTGCACAGGCAACTGTGTGGGAGAGTAGGAAGTCGCCCGGTTTAATCCATAAAAAGGCCCCTCAAACCGAGGGGCCTTTTCATTTTGCGGCACTCAACTGCTGATACAGCCGGTCATCCGCCGGATTGGAGTCCTTGCGACGCTCCAGATACGTTCCCATCCAGCGGCGCGCTCGCGGGAGATCGCCCATGCGTGCGAACAGCCGCCCCAGACCGCGCGCACAGCGGGGACGCTCGGGATCGTCGGCCAGGATCACTTCGCATTGCGATTCCAGGCTCGTGAGTACGGTCTGCGACGCCAGCGCCTGTACACCGTTCGGAGGATCGCGCATGAATACCGTGGCCTGCCCATCCTGATACACCAGCTTCCATTCGGACTGCGCCGGATTCGAAAGCATCACCGGCAGCATGTAGGGCTCTCCCGAATTAGCCTCGAATCCGTTCAGCGCAATCACCTGGATGCCGTAACGGTCCAATAGGTCCCGGCCGCTCGGGCCGCCGGCCGCGGGGGAATCCTGGATCATGCGCTGATAGTCGCGGAAGACCGATTCGTTCAGCGTGCGGCCATCGATAAAGACACGCTCCTGGGGCCACAGACGCCACATCAGGTATCCGCCTTTCTCCCAACTGTTGAACATGGGAGCTGTGACATGGTGAGCCAATAGAAAATCGGCAGCGCCGGAAGGATACTTCCACGCGGTCTCGTGAAACTGGAATGCGTTGCCGTGCGCTAACTCCGCGGTCAGGGCGGCCAGGAGAACCGCTGCCGCGGCCCATTCCGCGGCAGCCGCTACCACGCGCTTCCATGGGAGGTAGCTGAATATCACGACCGGTGCGATCAGGCCGGCGAGCGGAGTGTTGCGAACCGCGGTGTAGTAGGCTGCACCGAACGCAACGAGCAGTATCCAATCGACGATTCTGGTCCTGGCGCGGCGCCAGATCAGCATGCCAAGCGCGGCGGCCAGCAGGAGCGTAACGAAGGTTGGCGGCCACCAGGGCACCTTCTGCCACTCGAAGAGCGTACGAATCATGGCGCTCTCCCGGTAAGCCGTGAGGATCGTCAGGCCTCGAAAACCGTTCGGGTTGATCCCTGAGATCAGAAAGCACAGCGCCGCGATCAGCCATAGCCGGCGATCCTGCTTGCGCAGAAGCAGGCTCTCCGCGACGTGCGCAACCAGCACCACGAAGCCAAGGATGTAGCCGCCGTGGCAATTGGCCCAGATCAGAAAGATCGGCGGCAACAGCCAGAGGCCCCGTCGAAATTCGAGGATCAGCAGCGTTGCGGCCAGAAAGAGATTGGTGAACTGGTAGGCGCGGTCCGACGTAAAGACGCCTGACAAAAAGGCCGTAACGAGTGTTGCGGCTAACGCCCGGTACAAGCTCCGGCTGCGATGATAGACGATCGTGCCGGAAGTCGCTGCCAGCAGGGAAAGCGCGAGAGCGCGCAGCAGGACGACTCCGGGGAATCCCGCAGCGGCATACAAGAGGTAAAGAAGTAACTCCGCCAGCCATTCGAACTTGAGGTTGTAATCCCGCATCGTTGCCTCATGCGGCAGCGACGCCGTACCCATATAGGTCGTGAACGAGAACGGGTCCGGCACCGCCAGGGAGCGATGTTGCGCAATGTACTGGCCTGTCTTCAGCGTCCACCAGGTATCGGAGTCGGAGGAGGCGCTGGAGAACCAGCCGAGCAGGAGCAACCCGGCAAGCGCAAGCACCACGGGTCGAATCCACGGCGGCCCTGCCGGGGATTTGCCGCTGACCGGACGGGAGACTGCCTGTTGAGCGCGGCGGCGGGCCATGCGGGAGAGTGACAATTTTAGCAGGAAAGCAATGCCGTACCGTCCGTGCGGCATTTCCTCACACGCCGGCCTTCGCTGTCTGTTTGCGCACGATTATTCGCAGAGCGAAGTTTGCCCCCGCTCAAAGGTACATGGTATAGTCAAAACGCGTTTGATAAGCTTCGCGCAAACCCGGCCGAGTATATCGTAAGCTGAGCTGCTTGTGTGTCCTCCCCGATAAGCCCGCTTTCAAATTGACAGGAGACTCGAGTGAAGAACATTTTTGTAGGCAACCTGGCCTTCAGTTGCACGGAGGAGGCGGTTCGCGGCCTCTTCGAACGTTACGGGCAGGTTAACAGCGCACGGATTATGACTGACCGCGAGACGGGACGCTCTCGCGGTTTTGCGTTTGTCGAAATGGAAAACGAAGGCGAGGCGGATCAGGCGATCTCAGCGCTCAACGGCTACACTCTGGACGGCCGCGCACTCAATGTGAACGAAGCCCGTCCCAAGCCGGAGCGGAGTTTCGGCGGAGGCGGTGGCTTCGGAGGAGGCCGCGGACCCGGCGGCGGCGGACGCCGTCCCGGCGGTGGCGGCGGACGGCGCGAGCCGCGCTGGTAGACGTCAGAGTCCCCGCATTCCGTTTTCGAGAAACGCCCTGAGCCGGTGACTCCGGCTCGGGTGCCTCAGTTTGCGCAGCGCCTTGGCTTCGATCTGCCGAATGCGCTCGCGCGTCACCGCGAAGTTCTGACCCACCTCCTCGAGCGTGTGCTCGCTGCCGTCTTCCAGCCCGAAGCGCATCTTGATAATCTTTTCTTCCCGCGGAGTGAGTGTCTTCAGTACCTGCGCGGTCTGCTCGCGCAGGTTGAGGTTGATCACCGCGTCCGACGGCGAGACGCCGTTGTGATCCACGATGAAATCGCCGAGGTGCGACTCTTCCTCTTCACCGATCGGAGTCTCCAGCGAAATCGGCTCCTGCGCCACCCGCAGCACCTTGCGCACTTTCGAGACGGGAAGCTGCAGGCGCTTGGCTAATTCCTCGTTGGTCGGCTCGCGCCCCAGCTCCTGCACCATCTGCCGCGACGTGCGGATCAGCTTGTTGATCGTCTCGATCATGTGCACCGGAATTCTTATGGTGCGCGCCTGGTCGGCGATGGCGCGCGTGATCGCCTGCCGCACCCACCAGGTGGCATACGTCGAAAACTTGTAGCCGCGGCGATATTCGAACTTGTCGACCGCCTTCATCAGGCCGATATTGCCTTCCTGAATCAGGTCGAGAAACTGCAGCCCCCGATTGGTGTAGCGCTTGGCGATGCTGACCACCAGGCGGAGGTTGGCCTCGATCAGCTCCTTCTTGGCAACCTCGGCTTCCTGGTGCGACTGGGTAATGATCGCCAACGTCCGGCGCAGCTCGGCGGCCGGCCCGCCGAAATCCTCCTCCATCTGCTGAAGCTTCTGGCTGAGCGTACGCTGCTCTTTGCGCAGGTCTTTGATGCCTTCCGCGCGCGCCCCCGGCCACGTCTCCAGCTTGCGCTGAAGCCTGGCGAGCTCGGCTTCGACCGGCTTCATCTCCTCGACCGCGCCTTGCAGCTTGTCGATCAGGTGCCGGATCACCGGCGACTGGAACTTCACGGTCCGGCACTGCCGCGAGGTTCGGACGATCAGGCGCCCGAGCTCCCACAACTGCCTCCGGTACTGCTTGGGCTTCATGCCTCGCGGAATGGCCTGCAGCTTCTGCCGGCACTGGAGGATCTTCTTGTAGTTGCGGGCGATTTCCTCGGTGACGCGCGCGAATTCGACTCGCTTCTCTTCCACCAGCTCGTCGGTGAGGATCGGATCGTTGATCTGGATGACTTCGCGGGCGAGCAGAATGTCCTGCGAAACCTCCTCGCCCATCGCCACGATTTCCTGAATCACCAGCGGCGCGCGAAAGAGGCTTTTCAGCACCGTGTTCTGGCCGCGCTCGATGCGGCGCGCGATCTCGACTTCGCCCTCGCGCGTGAGCAGCGGAACCGTCCCCATCTCGCGGAGGTACATGCGGACAGGATCGTTGATCTTCTCGCCGACGCCCGCGGGAAGCTCGATGTCGATCAGCTCTTCGCTTTCATCGATCTTCTTTTCGAAATCCTTGGGCTCTTCCAGGATTTCGATGCCAGCGCCGTCGAGGCCGGCCAGAACTTCATCCAGATCGGCGCCGCTTCCGATGTCGCCGGGCAGAACTTCACTCACTTCGTCGTACAGGACGTAGCCTTTTTCCTTGCCCATCTGCACGAGACGCTGCAGACCGTCAAATTTATCGTCGAGCGCCACTGAAGCCCCGTCTTCCCAGCGGATGAAGAATCCAGATCATTGTACACCACTGCGCGTGGCACGTTTGCCCGCGGAAGTGCGCTCCAGATTCTGCAGTTCGAGCGCCAGCCGCATAGCCTCCTCCAGGCGGCCGGCACGCTCAAATTCGCCGATGCGCGTCTTCAGTTGCGCGCGGCGGTACTGTTCTTCGGTGCGGCGCATACTCTCCAGCGCCGCGGATACCTGCTCCCGGGTAACTTCGCAATCCTCGTTGAGGAGGGCCTGCGCCAGCAGGTTCTGGTCGGCCTCATCCAGCCGCGCGTTCAGCTCGTCGAAAGCTACGCGGCCTCCGGCTTCTTCCAGCGCGAATACCGCCTGGAAAATGCGCCGCGACTCCATGCCGTTGACCGACTCCATCTCCTTGAGCCGGGCGAGGATCTCAGGACGCCGATCCGCCTCGGTCAATAGCGCGATCAGCAGCATCCGCTCATCCAGCCGCAGCGGATTGCGCGGTGCCGTAATCGCCCTCTCGTGCCGCTCGTTCACCGCCTTGCGGAAATGGTCCAGTACCATCCCCTTTTCGATTCCGACATAGCCCGCGACGTCGTTGGCGATGGTCATGCGCTCCAGCGGGTCAACGATGCGCTGCACTTTCGGTAGCAGGAAATTGAGCACCGCGACCTTGCCTTCCGGCGTACGCATATCGTGCCTGGCGCGCGCGCGATCGGCGAGCCAGTAGAAGTAACCCTTGGCCTGCTCGACATGTCGCGCATATTCTCCCGGACCGCGCTCCTTACAGTACTCATCGGGATCCAGCTCGTCTTCCAGCTCGACGATGCGGACCTGCATGCCTTCCTCCAGCAGCAGGTCGATCGACCGCTCGGCGGCGTTGGCGCCCGGCGCATCAGGGTCGAAATTGACGGCGATGCGGTTCGAGTGCCGCTTGACCGCCTTGACCTGCGTCGGCGTCAACGCCGTGCCGCAACTGGCCACCACGTTGCGGAAGCCCGCCGCGGTCACGCCGATAGCGTCCATGTAGCCTTCCACCAGAATCACCCGTTCTTCTTTGCGGATCGCCTCCTTGGCGCGGTGCAGGTTGTAAAGCACGGCACTCTTCTTATATATCGGCGTTTCCGGGGAGTTTAAATACTTGGGTTCGTCCTCTGGCGAGAGCGCACGGCCGCCGAACGCGATGATCTTGCCGGATTCGTTGTGGATGGGGAACATCAGGCGGTTGCGGAAACGGTCGTAGAGACTGCCGTCGGTCCGCTTCCCCACCAGGCCGGACTGCTCCATCTGGGCCACCGGGAAACCGCGCTGCTCGAAGATCCGCACCAGGGCGCGGCCGGACTTGTCGGAGTAGCCAAGGCCGAAGTGTTCCACGGTTTCCCCGGCGAGGCCGCGTTTGGCGATGTAGGCGCGCGCCGCTTCCCCGGCCCCCGCGTTCAGGTTGGCGCGGAAATTCTCCTGCGCGGCATCGTGCATGGCCATGAGCGCGCCGCGCAGCTTGGAATCTTCGTCGGCGTATTGCGAGCGCTTGGGCATGGGGATGCCGTAGCGCTCGGCCAGCGACTTCAGGGCCTCGTAGAAAGTGAGGCCGTCCTTCTCCATGACGAACTTGATCACGTCCCCGCTGACGCCGCAGGAGAAGCACTTGTAGAACTGGTGCACGACGTGAACCGTGAACGACGGCGTCTTCTCGCTGTGAAACGGGCACAGGCCCATATAGCGGCTGGCGCCGCTGCGGCGCAGGCGCACGTACTCGCCGACCACGCTGACAATGTCCACCGACGACTTGAGCTGTTCGACGAAATCCACGGCGCCTAGCAGATTATTATCCCGCACGCCATCGCCGCGCACACGGCCTTTCCACCGTACCTTCGGTGAGGGTCCGGGCGCTATCCTACGATAGCTTGAAAGCCTCGCCCCGGGCGGGCACACTTCGCTTAGTGTCGCCCGGTAATTTGGTTCAGGGTCTGAGTTCCTATGCGCGCCTGGCCACGGCCGTACTTCCGTTCCTGCTCACGATCGTGTTCCGGATGCTGTGGGGAAAAAGCCGCGCCACCGGGTGGCTGTTCACCTTCAGCCTGGTGTGGTTCGTTGTGAGCATGATGACGGCGCCCTACTCGGCGGACCTGCGTCAGGAGCTGGTCAACCTGCTCGGACGCTGGTAGCCGGGATGCGCCAAGGGTGTATCATGGTTGACGGCAACCTGCTGAAATCCTTACAATGACTGGAGAAGGAGGCCGTATGCGATCACTAGGCTTTCCTGAGCTTCTCGTAATCCTGGGAGTTGCCGTACTGTTGTTTGGCGGCAAGAAAATTCCGGAAGTAGCGAAAGGTTTGGGCGAAGGGATCCGAAACTTCAAAACCGCCCTGAAAGGCGAAGACGAAAAGCCCGAAGAAAAGAAGTAGGAATTGGCTTCGTGAAACCGCCCGCAACTTGGGCGGAATCGATTCGGCTTCAAGAAATCAAAAACCCCGCGGGCCCGGAGGCTCCGCGGGGTTCGCAGTTTATGAGGGCGTTCGCTTTCGACGCCCGCTCTCGAGAGGGTTATTTCTTCTTCGGGGGAACGATCGAGTCTTTCGCGCTCTTGGCGACGCGGAACTTCACGACCTTCTTCGCCGCGATCTTGATGGCTTCGCCCGTGGCCGGATTGCGGCCCATGCGGGCTTTGCGCTCGACACGCACGAGGCGGCCGAGACCGGGGACGACGAACATGCCATTCTTTTTCACTTCCCCGATTGCCGTGGTTGCCAGGTTCTCGAGGAACGCCTTGGCCACCTTGTTGCTGACTTCGCACTTTTCAGCGAGGGTACGAACCAGTTGCGTCTGGGTCATCTTTGCTGCTGCCATATCTCTCCTTTGATTCTTCAACAGGGCGCTCTGCGCCTGCTCTCCATCGAAACATTCTTGGGCGGAAACGTTCTAAGCCGACGTCCCGGCCACAATCGATTTCAATGATACGGGATGGCCTCCGGGTTGTAAAGGGAAAAACTGCAAAAAACCCCGATTTTCCAGCGTTTTTTTGCGCCGATACGCTTGAAAGGCCCGTCCTACGGGCTTTCCGCGAATCCCCCACCCTGCCGCCACGCGATCTGACGTTCGGCGATGCGCTCCGCGACCTTGTTTTTCAGTACCCGCAGCGCAATCTGCCGCGCCTTCGACGGCGCCATCATGAGGCGAACCGCGGCGTGAAGCTTCAGTGGCGATCCGCCCGCGCTGGTCTCGCCGCCGGCGCCTGCCGGATCGAGTCGGTTGCGCATCTGGTTGAGGAAGAGGGCGCAGGCGCCCGAACCCGCCAGCGAGCGACCCAACTTCCGCAGGCCCGAGGCCATGACTCGCGAGTGCAGCCCGGGTGCGCTGCCGAGTCCGATGCTTCGCTCGAGCTTGGGAACAAGCGCTGCCGCGGAATCTAGCACAATCAGGTCCACCGCCGCGGATGCAGCCAGAGTGGCGGCGATCTCGAGGGCCTGCTCCGCGGAGTCCGGCTGGGCCAGCGGCATCGCGCCGGTATTCACACCGAGCCCGGCGGCCCAGGCAGCGTCGAACGTGTGGTCGGCATCGATCCAGGCGGCGGTGCACCCGTCGCGCTGCACGTGAGCCACGATCTGAATGGCAAGCGTGGTCTTGCCGCACCCGGCTGGTCCGAAGACCTCCAGAATCCGGCCGCGGGGCAATCCGCCGGTGCCGAGAACTTCATCGAGCGCGGCGAAACCGCTGGGAATGGCTGGTGCCGGGCGCGTGTCTTCCATTCGGGCAAGCCGATGCAGGATCGCGCGCTGGCGCTCGTCTTCCTTCATCGCGCCGGCCAGGCTGCAGCCGGTCCTACATCATCGCCGCGCGGCAACGGGCTTCGCCGCGGGCTCGGGAGCAGGGGTTGGTGCAGGATCCGGCTTGATCAGCCCCAGCGCCTTCCGCAGGTCGGCATCCACGGACTGGCGGATGTCCGGATTGTCCTTGAGAAACTGCCGCGCGTTCTCTCGGCCCTGGCCGATGCGGTCGCCTTTGTAGCTGAACCACGAGCCGCTCTTCTCCACCAGGTTCTGCGCCACGCCCAGATCCAGCAGGTCGCCCTCCCGGGAGACGCCCTCGCCGTAGATGATGTCGAACTCGGCTTCGCGGAACGGCGATGCCACCTTGTTCTTCACCACTTTCACTTTGGTGCGATTGCCGATCACGGCTTCGCCGTCTTTGATGGCCGCAATGCGCCGGATATCCAGCCGCACCGAAGCGTAGAACTTGAGCGCGCGTCCGCCGGTGGTGGTTTCCGGGTTGCCGAACATGACACCGATTTTTTCGCGGATCTGGTTGATGAAGATCAGGCAGGTTCGCGACTTGTTGACCGCGCCCGTAAGCTTGCGCAGCGCCTGCGACATGAGCCGTGCCTGCACCCCCATATGGCTGTCGCCCATCTCGCCATCAAGCTCGGACTTGGGCACCAGGGCGGCCACCGAGTCCACCACCAGCACGTCGATCTGGCCGCTGGAAATCAGGTGCGATGTAATCTCCAGAGCCTGCTCGCCGTAGTCCGGCTGCGAAACCAGCAGGTTGTCCACGTCGACGCCCAGCTTGCGCGCGTAGATCGGGTCCAGCGCGTGCTCGACGTCGATGAACGCGGCGATCCCACCCTTTTTCTGCGCCTCGGCCACCACCTGGAGCGCGATCGTGGTTTTGCCCGAGGATTCCGGACCGAAGATCTCGCAGATGCGCCCGCGGGGGACCCCGCCCACACCCAGCGCTGCGTCCAACGAAATCGAGCCCGTCGAAATCACCGATACCGGCACCACGGCGTCTTTGGATCCGAGCCGCACGATCGAACCCTTGCCGAACTGTTTTTCGATCTGGCCCAAAGCCGCATCTAAAGCGCGTGCGCGCTCTTTTTCATCCATGTTGAGAGTACTCCCCAATGTGTGTGAAGCCCCATTGTAGCAGGGGCTGGTTTGCAATCGCGTAACCGCTATAATCGTGGAGAGGCCTCCCGGATGTTCTCAAGGTTTTTCAGCATTTTTCTCGTGACCGCGATCCTCGTCTTCGGCGCGGGCAAGAAAAACACCGGCTCGGCGCGGGGCGAAAACCAGGACTTCGTGATCGACGCCACCATCTACACCGACACCGAGGCCGTCAAAGAAGTGGTCGGCGACGATCTTGGCGGCCATTTCACCGTGGTTCAGGTAAAGATCGTGCCGCGATTCGGCAAGGAAATCGCCATCGACCGTGACGACTTCATGCTGCGCACCGATAAAGACGGCGACCGCAGCAAGCCGATGGCCCCGAGCCAGATCGCCGGCCGCGGCTCGCTGGTGATCACCGGCACGCGGGGACCCTCGGGCGAAGGCGCGGAACGAACGCGCGGATGGAGCATCGGCGGCCCGATCGGCATGGGCAGCGGAGGGGTCGGAGGGGGCGGCGCGGTCGATCCCGGCTCGGTCAAAGCCACGATGGAGAAGACCGCCGACGAGGACAGCCCGCTGAAAAAGACGCTGGACGCAAAGGTGCTGCCGGAGAAAAAGACCACCGAGCCGGTCAGTGGGCAGCTCTACTTCCCCCTCGAGAAGCAGAAGCTGAAGGACCTGGAACTGATCTACGGGTCGAAGGACGCTCGAATCAGTTTGCGGTTCAAGTAGCGGCGCCGTCCGAATTCGCACCCCGGGCGCTCCGCCCTGGTGTAAAATCGATCCACGTCCTGATATGCCTCTGCCTCCCGGAACCGTCCTGGGGCCATACGAGATCCTGGCGCCCCTCGGCGCCGGAGGAATGGGAGAGGTCTACCGGGCGCGGGACTCGCGCCTGGAACGTGAGGTTGCGGTCAAGGTGCTTCCGGAGCACCTGTCGAGAGACTGCGAGGCCTTGGCACGCTTCGAGCGCGAGGCCAAGACCGTGGCCGCGCTGAACCACCCGAACATCCTGGCGATCCACGATTTCTGCGGCCAGGACGGCATCCGGTACGCGGTCATGGAACTGCTCGACGGCGAATCCCTTCGCACCCGGCTTTCCCGTTCCGTGCCGGCCTGCCAGCGAACTGTGGAGATCGTGATCGCGGTGGCGGAGGGACTCTCCGCCGCGCATAGCAAGGGCATCATCCACCGCGACCTCAAACCGGAGAATATTTTCCTCACCGCCGACGGCCGCGTAAAGATTCTCGATTTCGGCCTGGCGCGATGGACGCCCCCACCCGGCTCGCAGGATACCAGCGCGCAGACCATTACCCGGCCCGGCGTGATCATGGGCACGGTGGCCTACATGTCGCCGGAACAGGCGCGGGGCGCACCCATGGGACCGCAGAGCGATATCTTCTCGCTGGGTTGTGTGTTGTACGAAATGCTGGCCGGGCGGGCCGCTTTCGCGCGTCCCACATCCGCCGAAACCATAGCCGCCATACTGACACAGGAGCCGCAGCACCTTACCGGATCCAGCCGGCAGATTTCCCCCGACCTGGAGCGGGTCGTCATACACTGCCTGGAAAAGACCCCTGAGGCGCGGTTCCAATCGGCACGGGATCTGGCCTTCCATCTGCGCGCCATCGGTACCAAAGCCGCGGTGCCGGTGCTCCCGGCGCAGCCGGAGACCATCGATTCTCTCGCCGTGCTCCCGTTCGTCAACGCCGGCGGCAACCCCGACACCGAATACCTCAGCGACGGCATCACCGAAAGCCTGATCAACAGCCTGTCGCAGATGCCCGCGCTGCGCGTGGTCCCACGCAGTAAGGCATTTCGCTTCAAAGGGCAGGATGTAAACGCGAAAAAGGTCGGCCGGCAGCTCAAAGTGAGCGCGCTGCTGACCGGCAAGGTTCTGCTGCGCGGCGACAACCTGAGCGTCCAGGCCGAACTGGTAGAAGTGGCGCGCGAATCGCAGCTCTGGGGCGAGCGCTTCCAGCGGAAGATGACCGACATTTTCACGGTGGAAGAGGAGATCGCGAAACAGATCTCGGAGACTCTGCGGCTGAAGCTGAGCGGCCGGGACCGGGAGCGGCTGCTCAAACGGCACACCCAGAATTCGGAGGCGTATCAGCTCTATCTCAAGGGCCGCTACTACTGGGACCGGAGGACCCGGGAAGGGTTGCAGAAGGCGATTCAGTGTTTCCACCAGGCAGTCGAACGCGACCCGGCCTACGCGCTGGCTTACGCCGGGCTTGCCGACGGCTACATGGTATTGAGCTTCTTCCTGCCGAACCCGGCCAAGGGTTTCGCGCGAGCCGCGAGGGCTGCCGCCCTGAAGGCCATCGAGATCGACCCGGATCTAGCCGAGGCTCTCTCCGCACTGGCCGTGATTCAGGCCTCCCTGGATTGGGACTGGGCGGAGGCAGAACGCAGCCTGCGCCGCGCGATCGAGCTGAAGCCTGACTACTGGCTGGCTCACGATCACTACGCCATGCTGCTCTCCTCACTCGGAAGGCATGAGGAGGCGGTGAGGGAGATCCGCCGCGGCCTGGAACTGGAGCCGTTGTCGCTCGTAGTCAGCCATCACGCCGCGTGGATGCTGATCCGGGCGCGGCTGTACGACGAAGCCATCGACCGCTGCCGGGAAGCAGTAGAGTTCGATCCAAGCTTCGGGATGGGCCACTACTGGCTGGGGATGGCCTGCAGTTTGAAGTCGCTCCATGAGGAGGCCATTCACGCGTTGCAGATCGCCCGGCAGACGGTCGGCACCACGTTTGCATCGCTGGAACTGGCCCGGGCCTACGCCGCCCCCGGACGGACCGCCGACGCGCACCGCATTCTCGCCGAGATGCAGCAGGTGTTCGATCAGGACTACGCCGAGCCATTGGGCTTCGCCACGGTCTACGCCGCGCTGGGCCAGGCGGACCAGGCCTTCGAGTGGCTCAACCGCGGGTACGAGGATCGCACAGGCTTTTTCGCCACCTGGGTCAACGGCGATCCGCGGCTGGATGGATTGCGCAGCGACCCGCGCATGCGCGATCTGCTGCGGCGCATCGGTGTCCAGGCGCCATCGGAGACCGTAATCCAGGGCTAAGCGGGACGATCACTCGAAGACGGAAGCCGGCATGGCTGCCACCGA
>DATJYW010000442.1:0-5169 GCA_035499435.1 Candidatus Acidiferrales bacterium
AAGGCGAATCCCCAGCGCATGGCGCGGTCGATTTCCACCACGCGATCGGAGATTTCGGGGATCATCTGCGCGGAGTAGAGGACAAAATCGCGGGAAAGCCTCCAGAGGAACTGGCCGGCGCGGCCGGGATCGGCGGTGAGGGCGCGGAGGCGTTCCGCCAGATCCGGGATGCGGCGGGCGGATTCGAACTCGGGGAACTGCGGCTTCTGCGCGGGGTGATACTCCATGGTGCGGCGGTCGAGCGCCCAGATTTCCTTGCCGGCGCCCTTGCCGACGCGCTTGTAGAAACCCTGGCCGCGTTTTTCGCCTAGCCAGCCGCGCTCCATCATGGCGGCCATGACGGGCGGGGTGACGTAGAGGTCGCGGGCGGGATCGTGCGGGGCGGCTTCGCGAAGATTTTGGAGCACGTGGACCCAGACATCGACGCCGATGATGTCCACGAGGCGGTAGCTCGCGCTACGGGGCAGGCCGATGAGGGGGCCGGTGAGCGCGTCGACCTCTTCGACGGTGAAATCGAACTCCTCGGTGAGCTGGTGCACCTTGGCGCCGAAGAAGCACCCGATGCGGTTGGCGATGAAATTGGGCGTGTCCTTGCAGCGCACGACGCCTTTGCCGAGGTGGAGGTCGCAGAACGAGGAGACCCAATCGAGCACTTCGGGCAGGGTTTCGGATCCGGGGATGATCTCGGCGAGATGGAGGTAACGCGGCGGGTTGAAGAAGTGCGTGCCGAGGAAGTGGCGGCGGAAATCGCCGTCGAAGCCTTCGCCGATGCGCGCCAGCGGGATTCCGCTGGTGTTGGTGGAGCAGACCGAGCCGGGCGCGCGCAAGGCGGCCACACGCGACCAGAGAGCGCGCTTGATTTCGAGATTTTCGGCGACGGCCTCGACGATCCACTCGCAGCGGGCGACGCGGGCCAGATCGTCCTCGAAATTGCCGGGGGCGATGAGGGCCCTGGCGGACTCGGTCATGAAGGCGACCGGCTTCTGTTTGGCAGCGCTTTCGATGCCGGCGAGCGCCGCGGCGTTCCGTTTGGGCTGATCGGGGAGGACGATGTCGAGCAGGTCGACCGGGAATCCCGCGTTGGCGAGGTGGGCGGCGATGCGAGAGCCCATGGTGCCGGCTCCCAGTACGGCGACACGGCGAAGGGGGTTCATCACGTCTAGGGTAGCTTGAAAAGGGGCGCGCTACGCGCGACTGGGCAGGTCGGGAACCTGCCCCACGTTATTATGAAGACGGTGAAGGCGGAGCGGCGAAAGATTCCGGCGTGGCTGCCGCAGGTGTTAGGGTACGCGGTGTCGGCCGCGTGCCTGTGGTGGGTGCTTCGCGGATACGACCTGCGGCAGCTCGCCACGGATTTCCGGACGCTCGACTGGCGCTGGATGATGCTGGCCGTCGTAGCCGATTTGCTGGTGTACGTCTGCCACGGATGGCGCTGGAACACGCTGCTGGCGCCGGTGTCACGGCTCAGCTTCTGGCGGACCGTGCAAGCCATCTACATCGGACTGTTCGCCAACGAGGTGCTGCCGCTGCGTCCGGGGGAAGTGATCCGCTGCTACCTACTGGCGCACTGGAACGATCTGCGCATTTCGGTGGGATTCGCGAGCGCTGCACTGGAGCGCATCATCGACGGGTTCTGGCTGCTGGTGGCGGTGATTCTGGTGGTGGTCCGCTCGGAAAGGCCTATGGATCCGCGCTTCGAAGTGGTGATTGAGGGGATGGCGGTGCTGCTGGTGATCGCCGCGGCGGGCTTTCTGTGGATCATCAAGCACAAGGAGCATCCGCACGCGGTGGATCATGAGAGCCGGTGGGCGGCGATGATGCGCCACGTGACCGAAGGCCTGCAACTCATGGGCAATGCCCGGACGCTGCAGCTTACGGCGCTGGTCAGCCTGCTGTATTTCGCGCTGCAGGGCGTCACGATGTGGGCGCTGATGAAGGCCTACAGCCTGGACTATTCGATCTGGGTGGCGACCGGCGTGTTGACGCTTTACCGACTGGCTACGGTGGTGCCAAACGCGCCCGGGAACTTCGGGCTGGGGAACCTGGCATGCTTCATGGCGCTGCGGCATTTCGAGCTGGGCGCGGAGTACGCCAAGACATTTTCGTTCCTTTACCTGGCCGCGCAGACACTACCGCTGCTGGTGGGCGGGGCGATCGCCACGGCGCTCACCGGGCTGAACATCAACGAGCTTCGGGAGCAGGCGCACCGGGGGACCATGGCGGCGCCGAAAGCGGCGATCGAGCCGAGGGTGTGAAGCGTGCTGCCGGCGGCCGAATTCGACGCCATCGTGGAGAACGCGCTGCGGCTGATTCCCAAGCGCTTCCGGCGCGCCATGCGCAATGTGGCGATCGTGGTGGAGCCGGAAGCGCCGCGTCCGGGGCTGCTGGGACTGTACCAGGGGCGTCCGCTGGCGCAGCGCTCGGTTTTCGAGGGCTTTGCCATGCCGGACAAGATCACGATCTTTCAGGGGCCGCACGAGCGGCTGGCGCGCACGCGGGCCGAACTGGAGCAGATGGTAGCGGACACGGTGTGGCACGAGATCGCGCACCATTTCGGCATGGACGAACGGAGGGTGCGGCGGGCGGAGCGGCGCAGGGGCGTGCGGTAAGTTATTTCGGGTACACCCGGAAATCGTCGAAGTAGGCGACGGAATCGGCGACCGTACACAGGCCGACGTGGCCGGAGCCGGTGAAGGTGTTGTCGTAGCCCTGAAGGATGCGGCGGTGATCGAGGTAAACCTGGTATCGGCTGCCGCGAAGCGAGACTTTCAGGATGGTCCAATCGTTGGCGGGGATGTCATGGTTGGCGACGGTGAGCAGCGGGGTGCGCTGTCCATTTTGTACCTTATAGACCACGACGTTTTTTTCGAGCGCGCTGGCGCGCGCCAGGTAGTAGTTGTTTTCGTCGCGATAGCGCCAGACGAGGCCGCCGCCGAGGACTTCGCGGCCGGAGATGGGCTTGATGCGCACGCTGAGGTCGCCGTCGCGCAGGGTCATGGTCTTGAGAATGGCGAGCGGCATGCGGTCTCTTCCGGATTCGGCGGAGACCTGCGCCAGGACATAGGGCTGCGTGGCGGCGGAGTTATCGCGGCGGATTTCCCACTGCGGGGCACGGCCGTGATTAGCAACCGAGAGCCAATCGGGCGGGGTTTTTCCGAGTGGTCCGGTATCGAAAGTGATAACTCGCCCGTTGGAAGCTGCGATCCCAAACAAGACCAGCCAGGTGGCGACTGTCATAGATTCACACGTCTGTCTTGGCGCACGACGTGGCTCACCCTTCACTCTTTTTTAACATAGTTCCCGATCGCCAGGTATTGAGCACTGTGGCGCACACGATGATGGCTCCGCCGGCGAGCGAGCGGGCTCCCGGACGCTCGCCGTGGACGAGCCAGGTCCAGACGGGATTCATGGCGACCTCGAGTTGAAGGGTGGTTACGGCTTCGAAGGCGGGCACGCGGGTGATGCCCGCGGTGAGGCACCAGCGGGTGATGCCCGCGGTGAGGCACCAGTAGGCGAGGCCGATCTGGGCGATACCGAGGTAGAGCAGGACGGCGGTGTCGCCGGGTGTGAAGGGCGCGAGCGGAAGCGCCGGGCCGAGGGCGGCGGCGAAGGCGAGCAGGTTGCCGGCGGCGACGGTTGCGATGCCGGAGTCCGCGTCGCCGCGGCGGCCCAGCCAGCGAAGGCCGAGGAGCATGAAGGCGTAGGCGACTCCGCTGGCGAGCGCGAGGACATTGCCGAGGGCGGGATCGGGGGCGGTGGCCATGGCGGACTGCCGGCTGGTGAAGAAGCAGGACATCCCAGCCGCGACGCCGGCGATATAGAACAGGTCGGCGCGCCGGATGGGCTCGCGGAGCAGGAGAGGGCTAAGCAGGAGGACATAGAGTGGCGCGGTGGCCTGGAGGAAAATCGCGTTGGCGGAAGTGGTGAGGCGGTTGGCGAGAACGAACAGGATGAGGGTGGCGGCATAGGCCGCGGCCACGGGAATGGTGCGCCGGTTCCATCCGCGGCGGGCCGCCGGGATGACGGCGAGTAGAGTGACGGCAGCGATTCCGGAGCGGAAACACGCGATCTGCCAGCCAGGGAGATTGGCTGCTTTGATGGCGGCTCCGCCGGTGGAGAAGAGCAGCGCGGCGGCCATGAGGAGCAGCCGCGCGCTGCGCGCGCCTGGCGGCCGACGAAAACCGATCGTCCGCCCCACTATTTGGCGATGCCGACCTGGCTCAGGAGCCACGCGTATTCGAACGCGCTGTCGTGGAGGCGGTCGTAACGACCGCTGGCGCCGCCGTGGCCGGCGGGGTCCATTTTGATCTTGAGCAGGAGCGGATTGGAATCGGTTTTCAAGGTGCGCAGGCGGGCGACGTACTTGGCCGGCTCCCAGTACATCACCTGGCTGTCGTTGAAGCTGGTGGTGACGAGGATCGCCGGGTAGGCGCGCTTTTCGAGGTTGTCGTAGGGGCTGTAGGTCTTCATGTAGTCGTAGGCCGGTTTCTCGTTGGGGTTGCCCCACTCGAGGTACTCGCCCACGGTGAGCGGAAGAGAAGCGTCCATCATGGTGTTCATCACGTCGACGAACGGGACGGCGCTGTGCACGGCACGGAAGAGGTCTGGGCGCATATTGACCACGGCGCCCATGAGCAGGCCGCCGGCGCTGCCGCCCTCGATCACCAGACGATCGCTGGAGGTCCACTTCTGCTGAACGAGGTACTCGGCGCAGTCGATGAAGTCGTTGAAGGTATTCTTCTTCTTCATGAGCATGCCGTCTTCGCGCCACTGCTCGCCCATTTCGTCTCCGCCGCGGATGTGGGCGATGGCGTAGGCCATGCCGCGATCGAGCAGGCTCACGCGGTTGCTGGAGAAAGTCGCCGGCGTGCCGATTCCGTAACTGCCGTAGCCGTAGAGGAACAGCGGACCCTTGCCGTTGCGCTGGAAGCCTTTCGGGTAGACGATCGAGATGGGCACCTTGACGCCGTCGCGCGCGGTGGCCCAGAGGCGTTCGCTGGCGTACTTTTTCGGGTCGTAGCCGCCGAGCACTTCCTGCTGTTTGAGCAGCGTGGATTTACCGGTGTGGACGTCGTAGTCGAAGACGCTGGAGGGCGTGATGAAGCTCTGGTAGCTGTACCGGTAGGTGGTGGACTCGTAATCGGGCGTGCTGCTGGGGAAGACGGAGTA
>DATJYW010000443.1:0-59304 GCA_035499435.1 Candidatus Acidiferrales bacterium
TGGCTCCCCCGCAGTCGCTCCAGGTGGAAGAACACATTCACGGTTGTCCCGCATGCCGCGAAGAGCTCGACCGGCTGCGGCTCACCGAGGCCGCGCTGTTCTCTCTGCGCGACGAAGAAATCCCGCAGCGCATCGCGTTCGTCAGCGACAAGATTTTCGAGCCTTCGCCCATCCGCCGCTGGCTCTCCGGATTCTGGGGATCGGCCGGACGCCTGGGTTTCGCATCGGCCGCCATGTTGTCGGCCGCCCTCGTTTTCTCCTCCGTGAACAAAACGGCTCCCGCGCCGAATAACAAGGACCGCGTGGTCATCCAGCCAACCGTGGCCACCGGTCCCACGCAGGAGGAGATTCAGGCGCGCATCGACGCGGCCGTCGCCAAAGCCGTGGACCAGGCCCTCACGAAGTCTACCCGAGCCCAGCAGTTGATTGCCGACCTCGAACGCGCCAACGAAGAGGCGCGCGTGCAACTGGTGCGCACCAACAACGATCTGGAACTGTATCAGAAGCGGTACCGGATGCAGCGCTCGGCCAGCGCAATCATGCCGGAACTGCCCGGCGGAGACGGCAAATGAGAATCGCGGCGCTCCTGCTGGCGGCGCTCACCCCGGCCTGGTCCCAGGCCACCGCGCAGGTGGCTCTCAACAAGGGGACGGCGCCGCAGGCGGCGCAGCTCAAGATCGCCCCGCAGACCTTCCGCGACCTGGAAAAACGCTTCGACAGCCGCATGGAGAATCTGGTGCCGGATCCCGACGATCCGGCGGAGCTGCTGGGCAACACGCGCGGAGTGTATGTCGAAGACTGCGGCGTAGTCTTCACCGCCGAAGTCAGCCTGGTACGCATCCTGGAGCTGAACCCCTTCCGCCGCGAGATCCCCAAGGAACTGGCCGAGCGTATCCACAATCGCCGTGTCGTACGGCTTCCGCTGCTCGAGAAAGCCATGGACGAGATGCTCCACGCCATGGCCATGACGTTCGTGCAGATCCCGGGCAATCAGCGGGTCGTGCTGGCCGTGCGCCTGCTGTACAGCTCGTGGGAATCCACCGCCGGCATGCCCTCGCAGATCATGATGACCGCCACGCGAGCGGGCGTGCAGACTCGCGACATCAAAGTGGAAATACAATAGTGGCCGCCACGCTGCCTTCCCTCCCCGAGAATCCGCTGTCCACGATGCGCCTGGGCGAGATCCTCATCGAGCGGGGCAAGATCCAGCCCGAAGATCTGGAGCGCGCGCTCGATCTTCAGCTCGAACGCGGCGACAAGCTCGGCAAAATCATGGTCGACATGGGCCTGATCGCCCAGCGCGACATGCTCACGGCGCTCAGCGACCAGCTCACCATTCCGCTTATCGCGATCGAAGGCGCCGCTCCGCCCTCGGCGCCCGAGCTGGAGGGCCTCTCCCACCGCTTCCTGCGCCAGTGCCGCGCCTACCCGCTCTCGCTCGCCGATAACGTGCTCACCGTGGCCATGGCCGACCCCCTGGATTTCGAAACCGTGGGCGCTCTGCACGCCTTCAGCGGCCTCGAAATTCGCAGCGCGCTTGCCGCGGAGCAGGACATCCTCGACGCGATCGAGCACCACTACGGCGAAGCCGAACGCCCCGCTTTCGCCGAGGGCGACGATGCCGAGGCCACCGCCGATCTCGAGCACCTGCGCGACATGGCGAGCGAGGCGCCGGTCATCCGCCTGGTCAACGCCATGATCGGCGATGCCATCGAGAAGCGCGCCAGCGACATCCATATCGAGCCGTTCGAGAAGGAATTCCGCATCCGCTTCCGCATCGACGGCGTGTTGTTCAACCAGGAGCCGCCGCCGCGCGAGCTCAAGGCGGCCATCATCAGCCGCCTCAAGCTGATGGCCAAGCTGAACATCGCCGAGCGCCGGCTGCCGCAGGACGGCCGCATCAAGATCAAGGTGCTGGGCCGCGAAGTGGATCTCCGCGTGTCCACGCTGCCCACGCTTTATGGCGAAAGCGTGGTCATGCGGCTTCTGGACCGCTCCACCGGCGATTTCTACGATCTCCGCCGCCTGGGCTTCGACGACCGCATGCTGGCCCGCATGGAGTACTTCACCAGCCTGCCGCACGGCATTTTCCTGGTCACCGGCCCCACCGGCAGCGGCAAGTCCACCACGCTCTACTCGGCGCTCAAGCGCATCAACGTGCCGGATCGCAAGATCATCACCATCGAAGACCCGGTGGAATATCAGATGGACGGCATCAACCAGATCCATGTGAATCCGCAGATCGGACTCACGTTCGCCGCCGGGCTGCGCCACATCGTGCGCCAGGATCCGGACGTGATCATGGTCGGCGAAATCCGCGACCGCGAGACCGCGGATATCGCCATCCGCGCCGCGCTCACGGGCCACCTGGTGTTCAGCACGCTGCACACCAACGACGCGCCCAGCGCCATTACGCGCCTGACCGATATGGGGGTCGAGCGGTACCTGATCACTTCGTCGCTGGTCGCCGTGCTGGCGCAGCGCCTGGTGCGAGTGATCTGCCAGCATTGCAAGATGCCGTCGGGTACGGCGCTTTCCCCCGAAGGCGAAATTATCGAGACCTGGCTGGGACGCGGCTGCGAGGCTTGCGGCGGCCGCGGATACTCGCAACGCATGGGCATCTTCGAGCTCATGGACGTCAACGACGAGATCCGCAAGATGGTCATCAACGGCGACGATGCCGGCGTGCTCACGCGCGCGGCGCGCCGCAACGGCATGCGCAACCTGCGCGAAGACGGCTGGCTGAAGGTGCAGCGCGGCGTCACCACCGTGGAAGAGGTGATGCGCGTGACCCAGGAGTTCTGATGAGAACGGGGGGCAGGGGTCGAGGGTCGGTGGTCGGAGAAGGTTGCCCTGCGGGCGGCTTTTATTGGAGTGTCTCTTAGTGGCCACGTTCTTCTTTCGCGCGGTGGCGAGCGACGGCAAGGTTCGCACGGGCAGCTTTCCCGCCGAAAACGAAAAGCTGGTGGCGCGCGAGCTGCGCAAGCAGGGGCTGACGCCGATCTACGTCGGCGTGGCGCCCAAAACCGCGGGGTTCGAAATCAAACTGCCGCGCTTCACCGGCGGGCGGCGCAAAGACGTCCTGTTTTTTACCCAGGAACTTTCCACGCTGCTCAATTCCAGCGTGCCGCTGGACCGCGCTCTCGGCATCACGGCCGAGCTGACCGAGCGCAAATCGTTCCAGTTCATCGTGCTCGACGTGCTGCGCGTACTCAAAAGCGGCCGATCCCTGGCGGACAGCCTGGCCACGCACCCGGATTACTTCAGCGACCTGTATGTGAACATGGTCCGCGCCGGTGAGGCCTCGGGCGCGCTGGCGGTGGTTTTCGAGCGCCTTTCCGAATTCGAGCGCACGCGCGACGACCTGCGCAACTACATCGTCTCCTCGATGATTTACCCGCTGCTATTGACCATCGTGGGTCTGGCGTCGGTGGTGATCCTGCTGACCTTCGTGGTGCCGCGCTTCGCTACGATTTTCGAAGACTCCACCATGAAGATGCCGACGCCTACCCGAATCCTGCTGGAGGCGAGCAATGTGGTGAAGGCGTACTGGTTTCCGGTTGCGGCGGTGATCGTCGGATTGCTGGTGGCGTGGCGCATCTACACGCGGACCGCCAAGGGCCGGCTGTGGTGGGACACGGTGCGCATCCGTATCCCGCTGCTAGGGGACGCCCTGCTGAAAGCGGAGACCGCGCGGTTTTCGCGAGCCATGGGGACGCTGGTGGCGAACACGGTGCCGCTGGTGCAATCGATCGCAATCGCGGCGGCCACGCTGAACAACAAGATGATCGCGGCCGCCATGGGCGGTGTTGCCACCGGCGTCAAGCGAGGCGAAGGGATCGCGGCGCCGATGCGCAAGGCGGCGGTATTTCCGCCGCTGGCGGCGCACCTGCTCACGGTGGGCGAGGAGACCGGGCACCTGGACCAGATGTTCCACCGCACGGCCGACATCTACGAAAACGAAACGCGCGCTTCCATCAAGCGCTTCACAGCGATCTTCGAGCCGGTCGTCATCCTGGTGATGGGCGTGTTGATCGGCGCGCTAATCTTAAGTATGCTGCTCGCGATCACGAGCATTAATGACGTGCAGGTATAAACCATGTTGCAAGCGACGAAACGTAACCGAAGGCGCGCCGAGGCGGGCGTCACCCTGATCGAAATGCTGGTAGTGGTGACCATCATCGGGTTGTTCGTGGCGCTGGTGGGACCGAGCCTGTTCCGGCGCGCGGACGAGGCGAAGATTACCGCGGCGCGAACCCAGATCGATAGTTTCATGACTGCTTTGGGCACGTACAAGCTGGATACCGGGACCTTCCCCACTACGGAGCAGGGGCTGCCGGCGTTGCGCGTGAAGCCGGCGGAAGCGACCTTGTGGAACGGCCCGTATATGCCTAAGGACATCCCGAAAGACCCGTGGGGCCACGACTACCTCTATCGCTTCCCGAGCGAACACCAGCCGGATGAGCCGGAGATCATCAGCCTCGGGGCCGATGGCCAGCCGGGCGGCGAAGGAATTAATGCCGACATCCTCAGTTGGAAGAACCGGTAGTCTTTGTAGGGTAGGCCTCCCGGCCTGCCCCGCGCCGCAGGCGCGCTTCGCGCGCGGGCAGGCCGGGAGGCCTACCCTACAGGGCATCACTCTGCTGGAGATGATCGTGGTGGTGGCGATCATCGGACTCATCGTGGGCGTTTCTTTCCCTGCCATCTCCGCGGGGCTCGATAGCGTACGCATGGTTTCCGCCACGGATTCGGTGGCCGCGCTTCTCAATGCCGGCGTCACCTGGGCCGAGCGGCGCCAGCAGCCAGTCGAGCTACTCGTCTCGCCCCGGGAAAACAAGCTCGCCCTCTATTCCGCGGACGGGGCGTTTACGCGGGAGTTCCAGCTTCCCGACGGCATTGTCGTCGAAGGCGTCCAGCCCGTCGTGGCCGACGACCCCGACGGCATCCGCCGCGTCATGTTCACTCCCGGTGGCGCGGTGCCCGGCATTGGTATCCAGCTCGCCAACCGGCGGGGCGGCCACCGGCTGGTACGTCTCGACCCCATGACCGGCTTTCCGCGCGTGGAAAGCGTCACTACAAGGTGAGCCCGCGCCGCGGATTTACGCTGCTCGAAATGCTGGTGGCCACCAGTATCATGGCGGTGGCCGTCGTCGGGCTCATGGCCGGCCTCTCCGGCACCACGCGCAATGCGGCGCGCCTGCGCGACTACGATCGTGTGGTCGAGCTTGCCCGCCTGCGCATGAACGACATCCTCGCCGACGAGCGCGCCCCCCGCAATACGCAGCTTGGCGCGCAGTTCCCGCCCGAGCTGGTCGGCGGCCTCGACGCCGGGTGGCGCGCCATCGTCACCACGGCGGAAGGCGGCCCCGGGCCCACCGTGGGCGGCTACGTCCTGGATCGGGTCCAGCTCGAGGTGTATTGGATGTCCGGCGGCCAGCGCCGCACGTTCGCGCTGGAAAGCTACCGGCGCCGCAGGCTCCGCCCCGAAGACTTCCAGAACGGAGTTCTCCAATGAGAGGCCGCTCCCAGGCCGGTGTCACCCTGATGGAGCTGCTGATCGCTGTCACGCTGTTCAGCATGGTGTCCATGGGGCTTCTGCTGGCGATGCGCATCGGCCTCAACACCTACGGCAAGGCGCAGACCCTGCTCATGGACAATCGGCGCGTGGCCGGTGCGCAGCGCATCGTCGAGGAAGAGATCCAGGGCATGATCCCGGTGGTCGCGCAGTGCGGCGGCGGCGGTCCCAAGGCGCCGTTCTTTCAAGGCGAGCCGGCCGTGATGCGGCTGGTCTCGGGGTATTCGCTCCAGCAGGCCTGGCGCGGCCAGCCGCAGATCCTCGAGATGTTCGTCATCCCCGGCGATCATGGCGGCGTGCGGCTGGTGGTCAACGAGATCCCGTATTTCTCCCCGGCCCAGGCCGGACGCCTGTGTACCGACCCGCACCACTACCTTGCGGCATCCGCCGGCCCGCAGTCGTTCGTGCTGGCCGACAAGCTGGCGTTCTGCCGGTTTTTGTACCTTTCGCAACCCGACAATCCGAACGCGCCGCCGCAGTGGGGCACGATCCATACCAGCCGGACCTGGCCGCTCGCCGTTCGCATCCAGATGGCGCCGCTGGAACCCGACTTTTCGCGGCTCCAGCCCATTACCATGACCGCGCCGCTGCGCATTCGCCGCGCCGCCGAGATCCCTTATGACGACCTGCCGCTCCAACCACAGTAGAGGCAGCGCCCTGCTCACGGTCCTGTGGATTTCCGCCGCCCTGTCGGCGATCGCGTTTTCGCTGGCCAACACGGTTCGCGGCGAAACCGAGCGCGTTTCCACCGACCTGGACAGCCTGCGCGCCTACTATCTGGCCGCCGGCGCGGTGGAGCGGGCCGCAGTCGAAAAGCTTTGGACCATCTGGTTCCCGGGGCGGAACCAGCCCATGGAGCCGGGGTGGATCGATTACGCCTTCCCAACCGGCGTGGCGCGGGTGGAGATCATCCCGGAGACGTCCAAGCTGGATGTCAACACGGTCCCGGATAGCCGCCTTGCGGCCCTGCTGGCGGCGCTGGGAGTGGAGCCCGGCCGCGCGCAGACCATCGTGCGCGGCATTATGGCCCGGCGCAACGGGACGGCGGTGCTGAATCCGGTGCCTTCCGGTCCGTCTTTTTCGCCTCAGGCCGCGTCTTTTCAAGAGATCGAGGAATTGCTTTCAGTGCCCGGCGTAACCCCTGAGATTTTCTATGGCACATACGTTCCCGCCGCCGAAGGCGTGCAGGCGGGTCCGGTGCGGCTCGTCCGGCGCGGCGGGCTGATCGATTGCCTGTCCGTGTTTGGGACCGGTTCCGCGGTGGAAGCGAACACAGCCGATCCGGCGGTGCTGGCGGCGATCGGCGTGCCGCCGGACGGAATCCGCATGCTGCTCGAACTGCGCAGCAGGGTGAGGATCGATGCAGCCCGGCTGGGACAGTTGGGCCAGTATCTCGGGCCCGCCGCCGGCCAGCTTCGCATCGACGGCAATACCGTCTACATCTTCCGGGCCACCGCCAGGGTGCGGCTGGCCAACGGGCAATTCTCCGACGTCCGGCGCACCGCCGCCGCGCGCGTCAAGTACATGCCGGCCGGCTACGACGACTGGATGGACGTCCTGCGCTGGTACGACACCGCGTGGAGCAATTGACACGTCTCATGGCGCAAGAGCTCCCCATCCTCAAAGACCTCCGGAAGCTGCTGGCGTTCGGCTCCGGGGTTGGCATCGAGATCGGCGCCACGGATCTCACGGCGGTAGTGGCGCGCGTACGGCCTAACCGCGTGGGCGTATCCGGGCGGCTGGTGATCGAGAACTACGCCTCGCGGCCCGCCGCGGAATGGGGCGCCGAATACGCGCGCTTCCTCAAGATCGCAGGCGTGGAGCGCAACTCGGCCACGGTGCTTTTGCCGCGCCGCGACGTGATTGTGCGGCATGTGGCGCTTCCCGGCGTGGCGCGCAAGGACCTGGAGAACGCACTCCGCTTCCAGCTCGATAGCCTTCATCCATATGGCGAAGACGAGATCTTCTGGGCGTGGTCGCCGCTGGCGTTCGGCAACGTGCTGGTGGGCATTATCCGCCGCCAGACCGTGGACCGCTACGCCGCGATGTTTGCCGAAGCCGGCATCGCGGTATCGAGCTTCACCTTCGCGGCGGCGGCGATGCACGCGGCCATCCGCACCAACACCAAAGTGGCGCAGCCGCCGGGAGGATTCGTCGCGCTGGGCCACTCCGAGTCGGGCGCCGTGGAGGTATACGGCGAGAGCCCGGCGCGGCCGGTCTACAGCGTCGATTTCGATCTGCCGCCGGCTCGAGCCTCGGCGCTGGCGCTCAGCGAGCTGCGGCTGCCCGCGGACACCGAGCCCCGGCGGTTCGAAGATGTCCTGCCCCGCCCCTTCGCCAACCCGATTGAGAACGATCTCTCCCGCAACGCGCGGCCGTACGCAACGGCGCTGGCTGGGGCCTGTCCCCGGCTCGCGCCGGCGGCCAACCTGCTGCCGCCCGAGCATCGCCGCTTCAGCTCCCGGGCGGTCTTTATTCCGTCGTTCACGCTAGCTGCGATCGTGCTGCTGATCGGCGGCGCCATGGCGGCTTACGCAAGCTGGAGCGAGAAACGCTATCTCGAGGACATCCACACTGAAATTGCGCGCCTTGAGCCGGCGCGCAAAAAGGCGGAATTGCTGGACAAACAGACGCTGCAGGCCCGGCAGCGCGCCCTGCTGCTGGACGATTTCCGCCAGCAAACGCGCAAGGACCTGGAAGCTCTCAACGAGCTCACCCGTATCATCGAGCCGCCGGCCTGGACCACCCAGCTGCAACTGAATCGCACCGGGGCCCGCCTCGGCGGCGAAGTTCCCCAGACATCCGTTCTGGTCAAGACGCTGGATAACTCGCCGTACTTCGAGCACACCAATATTCTCTCCTCGACCCCCGGCGCCAAGGGCGAAGGCTTCATGCTGCAAACCAACCGGAGGCCCGGCAAATGACCCGCGGAAGTGTCGACCGCAAGACCGCGATTCAGCTTGGCGTGGGCCTGGCCGCGATTCTGATCCTCAAGTTCGTGGTGCTGGCCGACCGACAGCCCGCCGTGGTCGCCGCCTCCGAAAGCGTTCCCGCCGCCGAGGCGCGCCTGCGGCGCGTGCGCGAACTGGTTGCCACGCTTCCGGCGCGCGAGCAGCAGTACAAGCAGGCCGCGGCGGATCTCGAGTCCCGGGAAAAAGGCATCCTGAAGGCCGACACCGCCGCGCAGGCCGAGGCCCTGATCCAGGAGCGTCTGCACCGCGTGGGGCTGGCCAACGGCATCGACATCCGCGGACTGGAAGACCAGAAGGTAAAGCCTCTGGGCAACGATTACGGGCTGGCCAGCGTCAGCGTGCGCTTCAACTGCAACATCGAACAACTGGTGAATTTCCTGGCCGCGCTGGCCAACGAGCCGGAGCTGTTCTCCACCGACGAAATCAACGTCACCGGAACCACCGATGCGAAGAAGGTGATCCAGGTGCGGCTGACGTTGAACGGGGTGGTGGGCAAGAAGCTCGCCCAGGAGAAGAAAACCGGAGGCGCCCTGTGAAGCGCAAGCTGATCGCGCTGAATGTCGTGCTGGTGCTGGTGGTCGGGTGGGCCGGGTATCTCTTACGCAACGAGATGGGCGCCGCGAATGCCCGTGAAGCGGCCATGCACAAGGCTCGAGTAAAGGCCGCGGCGACGGCTCCCCTGCCGGCGCTGCCGAATCAGCCGCCGGTCACCGCAACCACGTACAAGGATGTCGCGATGAAGACGCTGTTCCATCCGTCGCGCAATCCGGACCTGCCGCCTCCGGTAATCGAGGCTCCGCCTCCGCCGCCGCCCATGCCGCCGCTCCCGAAATATCGCGGGACCATGAATATCGGCGACGGGCCGCGCGCCCTCCTGGCGATCGGCAACGGTCCCAGCCAGGCAGTAAAACCCGGCGAGGAGATCGGCCCTTTCAAGCTGGTGGACGTCAATACAGTAGACATCACATTTGAATGGCAGGGCCAGATCGCCCGGCGGACACTGGACCAGATGAGCGACCGCAGCACACAGACAACCGCGAGCAATGCCGACGACGGCCGGTCGGTGCAGCCGGCCGCGCCTGCGGCGGCCCCCGCGCCGGTGGTGAAGACCCCGATCGGTCCCGGCGAATCGACTGCGTTCGGGTTCCGGACTTGCGATCCGAACGACAGCCTGCCGGAGGGCACGGTGAAAGACGGTTTTCGCAAGACCACATACAAAACGCCGTTCGGCTCGGCCTGCCGCTGGGATCCCGTCGGACGCTAGAAAAGAGACTTTGATGAGACTGATTTTTGCCATTTTCGCTTCCGCCCTGATGCTGGCCGCCTCCGATCCGCAGGCCGAGAAGAAGACCACAGCTCCGGCCAAGACCATCAAGCCGGTCGAGATCCCGAAAGGCGCCGTCGAGACCGAGCCGGGCACCTTCCGCTACACGGATGCCGACGGCAAGAAGTGGATCTACCGCAAGACTCCCTGGGGAGTCGCGCGCATGGAGGACAAGCCAGAGGATTCCCACACGGCGGCGAAGGCCGTTGACCCGTCGGAGTTCATCAAGGCGGTGGAAGACGGGGACGTGGTGCGCTTCGAGCGTCCCGGGCCGTTCGGCGTGTACAAGTGGCAGAAGAAGAAATCGGAGCTGGATGAGACCGAGCGCGCGGCTCTCGAACGGTCGCGCACCGAGGCCAAGGCAACACAGAAATGAGAACTCCCGCTACCTTTCTGCGATCGGCTCTGGCGGCCTCGGCCTGCCTGGCGCTCTCCGCGCAGGTGATCGCGCCGTCGCGGCCGCCCACCATTATCGATACGCCGCAGCAACAGCAGCCGCAGCAGCCGCAACCGGGCCAGCCCGGCCAGCCGGGTACGCAGCCGCAGCAGAATGTTCCGGCCAGCAATGCTCCGCGGCTGGATCAGCCCGGCGCGCTGCGCCTGACCAACGTCTCCCTGACGGAGCTGATCGATATCCTGGCGAAGCAGCTCAAGATCAACTACATTCTCGACCCCGGGGTGAAGGGTTCGGTCACCGTCTACACGTACGGCGAGGTGAAGCCAGTTGACCTGATGCAATTGCTGGATACGGTTCTGCGGGTCAACGGCGCGACCATGGTGAAAGTGGGCGATCTTTACCGCATTGTCCCCGTGGCGCGCATCAATCAGCTTCCGATTCAGCCCAACGTCAATCTCGACAACAAGACGCTGCCCGACGACGAGCGAGTGGTCCTCAACCTCATCTTTCTGAAGTACGCATCCGCCGCCGAAATCGCCAACCTGGTAAAGCCGTTCCTGGGCGAGGGTGGCACGCTCAGCGTCTACGACCCCGCCAACCTGATCATCATGCAGGACAACGCGCGCAGCATGAAGCGCACCATGGACCTGATCGCCATGTTCGACAGCGATCAGTTCGCGGGGCAGCGGGTACGCCTGTTCGAAGTCGAGAACAGCCGCCCGAGCGATCTTCAGAAAGACCTCGATTCGGTTTTCAAATCCTACGCGCTGAGCGAGAAGAACCAGTCCGTCAGGTTCATCCCGGTGGATCGCATCAATACCATCATCGCGGTCGCTCCCAACCCGGGCATCTTCGCCAAGGTCGAGGAGTGGATCAAGAAGCTCGATGTGGCGGTGAAGCAATCCGCGGGACAGACCAACAGCTACGTCTACCGGCTCAAGTACGCACGGGCGGAAACCATCGCTATGGCAATCATGGCGCTGTACAGCAACAACCCGATGGCGCTGATGATGCTCGCCACCATGGCCCAGATGAACAACCAGGTGGGCGGCGGCATGTACGGCGGGAACGGGCTCATGACCAACGGCGCGTACGGCAGCCCGTACGGGATGGCCGGCGGCATGGGCGGCATGATGGGCGGCGGCATGATGGGCATGATGGGTATCGGGGCCATGGGCCTGGCCGGCATGTATCCGGGTATGAACTACGGCAGCTACGGCTACATGCCGCCGATGTCGACTTCGCCGGTTGGGGCCAATCCGCTGGCGCCGCAGCAGAACCCGGCGGACACGGGCGCCGGCCTCACCGGCCAATACCTCGGCAACCAGCCGTTCGGGATGCAGCAGCCCGGCGGGCGGATTCCGCACGTGATTCCCAATCCGTTCGACAACACTCTGCTGATTCAGGCCACTCCGCAGGAGTACGAGCAGATTCTCGGCCTGCTGCGGCAGTTGGACGTGGCGCCGCGGCAGGTGCTGATCGACGCCAAAATCTACGAGGTGGAGCTGACCGGCGCCTTTGCTATGGGCGTGAATTCGTTCCTGCAGCAGAAAGACACCGGGAGCCGGGTTCTCAACATCACCACGGGCGCCGCCGGGCTGACGCTCAACGCCGGCGCGCTGGTGCTGCGCAGCCATGAACTGCTGGCGGCCATCACCGCGGCCGAAACCAATACGCACACGCGAGTGATCTCGGCGCCCAGTATTATCGCCACCGACAGCATCGCGGCCTCGCTGAACGTGGGCGAGGATGTGCCGGTGCTCACGTCACAGGCGGTAACCGGCGTTCAGCAGAGCGGAAATTCGCTGTTCACCAACACCGTCTCCAGCCGCAGCACGGGTGTGACCCTGAGCATCCTGGCGCGGGTGAACTCCAGCGGGATCGTGACGCTGGTGATCAACCAGAACGTCAGCTCTCCGGAGGCGCCGGCGGCCGGCGGGATCCAGTCGCCGTCGTTTTCCAACCGCTCCTTCCAGACCCAGCTCACGGTGCAGGATGGCGACATGATCGCGATCGGCGGCATCATCCAGGACAGCAACCTGCAAAGCTCGTCCGGCGTGCCGGTGCTGCACCGGCTGCCGATTATCGGCCCGGCGTTCGGCACCCGGAGCGTGAGCAAGTCGCGCACGGAGCTGGTGGTTTTCCTCACACCGCGCGTGATCTACGACGCCAACCAGATGGTGGAAGCCAGCGACGAGATCAAGTCGGGCATGAAGCGGATCCAGAAGTTCTCGAACGACCAGTAAGGGCGCGCTGCGCGCGCTGGGCAGGCCGGGAGCCTGCCGCACTCATCCAACCGGCTGCCGGGTTTCGTACTATCGGTGGATGGCCAACGTCTTCATCACCGGGGCGAGCGGATTCATGGGCAGCCGGCTGGCGGCCGAACTCGTGCGGCGCGGGCACAAAGTCCGCGGGTTGGTGCGGCGCGGGTCGGAGGACCGGCTGCCGGCGGGATGCGAGCCCGTCATGGGCGACGCGCTGGACGCGTCCACTTACCGCGATCGCCTGAGCGGCTGCGACACGATGGTGCACCTGGTCGGGGTGTCGCACCCGAGCCCGGCCAAGGCGGCACAGTTCCGCAGCGTGGATTTGGCGGGGGCGCTGGCCGCGGTATCGGCCGCACGCGAGGCCGGCGTCGCGCACTTCGTCTACGTCAGCGTGGCGCATCCCGCGCCGATGATGCGCGAATATATCGCAGCCCGTGCGGAAGCCGAGGAGGCCATCCGCGCCTCCGGCCTGAACTCCACGATTCTGCGGCCCTGGTACGTGCTCGGGCCGGGCCGGTGGTGGCCGATCGCGCTCGTGCCGGTCTACTGGCTGATGGAGGCGCTGCCGTCGACTCGCGAGAGCGCGCGACGGCTGGGGCTGGTGCGCTGGCGGCAGATGATCGCGGCGCTGGCGCAAGCGGTCGAGAAACCGGCGCGCGGGGTACGGGTGGTCGAGGTGCCGGAGATCAGGAAGACAGGCTGAAGCCTGTCCCACAAATTCAATCGCCTTTGACTTTTTCGCGCAGCTCCTCTTCCGTCAGCACGGGGATGCCGAGCTCCAGGGCCTTGGCAAGCTTGCTTCCGGAATCGTTTCCCGCCACGACGAACGTCGTCTTCTTGCTTACGCTGCCAGCCACTTTGCCTCCCGCCTTCTCGATGATCTCCTTGGCTTCGTCGCGGGTCAGGGTGGGCAGGGTGCCAGTGAGGACGAGGGTCATGCCGTGCAACGGGCCGGCCTTGGGACGCTTGGATTCGTAGTTGAACTGAAGGCCGGCGGCGCGCAGGCGGTCGATCAGGTCGCGGTTTCCGGGCACCTTGAAGAACTGAACGATGGATTCGGCCACCTTGGGCCCGACCTCCTCGGCCATCTGGAGCTCGTCGGTGCCGGCGCTGGCAATGGCGTCCATGCTACTGAAGGATTCGGCTAGGAAGACGGCGGTGCGCTCGCCGACGAAGCGGATGCCGAGCGCGCTGATCACGCGGGGCAGCGGGTTTTCGCGCGAGTTCTGGATATTGCGGATGACATTGCCGGCGCTCTTGACGCCCATGCGCTCGAGGTCCATGAGGTCCTCGATCTTGAGCTCGTAAATATCGGCGATGCTCTTGACGATTCCGCGGTCCACGAGCTGATCGACCAGCGCCTCGCCCATGCCGTCGATGTTCATCACGTTGCGCGAGGCGAAGTGCAGGATGGACTCTTTGAGTCGCGCCGGGCAGTTGGCATTGATGCAGCGGCTGGCGGCTTCGCCTTCCTCGCGGACGACCTTGCTGCCGCAGACGGGGCACTTCTCGGGCATATGGAAGGGCTTGCGCCAGGAGCCCTGGCTGGAAACGCGGACGACCTTGGGAATGACGTCGCCGGAGCGTTCGATGACCACCTCGTCGCCGATTTGCAGGCCGAGCCGGTCGATTTCGTCCTCGTTGTGCAGGGTGGCGCGGCTGACAGTAACGCCGCTGACTTCGACCGGCTTGAGGTGCGCGACGGGGGTGAGCGCGCCGGTGCGTCCGACCTGCACCTCGATGGCCGCCACGGTGGTGGTGGCCTGGCGGGCCGGGTATTTGTAGGCGATGGCCCAGCGGGGCGCCTTGGCGGTGAAGCCGAGGCGGCGCTGCTGCTCGACGGAATCGATCTTGACCACGACGCCGTCGATTTCGTAGGGCAGCGATTCGCGGTGCGCTTCCCAATGGGCGCAGAACTCCAGCACCTCTTCCGCCGAATTGCAGATTTTGGCGTTGGGGTTGACCTTGAAGCCCATTTTCTTCAGGCGGGCCAGCGAGTCCCAGTGGCTGTCAGAGACCGGCTGGCCACCGGAGAGCAGGAAGTAGGTGTAGTATTCGAGGCGGCGGGAGGCGGTGATCTGGGGCTCGAGCACGCGCAGGCTGCCGGCGGCGGCGTTGCGCGGGTTGGCGAAACGGGAGAGGCCTTTTTCGTCGCGCTCGCCGTTGAGCCGCTCGAAGGCGCGCTGGCTCATGACGGTTTCGCCGCGGACTTCGAAATCGGCGAGGTCGGTTTTGACGCGCAGCGGCACGGAACGGATGGTGCGGGCGTTCTCGGTGACGTCTTCGCCCACGGTGCCGTCGCCGCGGGTGAGGGCCTCGGTGAAGAGGCAATTGCGGTAGTGGACCGCCATGGACAAGCCGTCCATCTTGAGCTCGGCCACGTAGCGGTACTGCGCGCCGTCGAGCAGATCGCGGACGCGGCGGTCGAAGTCGCGCAGCTCGCCTTCGTTCAGCGCGTTATCCAGGCTGAGCATGGGCGAGCTGTGTCGAACCTTGATGAAACCCTCGCGCGGTTTGCCGCCGACGCGCTGGGTGGGTGAATCGGGGGTGCGCAGCTCGGGATGCTGATCTTCCAACGCCTGGAGTTTGCGCATGAGCGCGTCGTAGTCGGCGTCGGAGATTTCGGGCGCGTCCAGCACGTAATATAGATGTTCGTGACGCCGCAGCTCTTCGCGAAGCTTCTCCGCCTGACGTTCTGTGTCGTGCATGGACCCTCAACTATAATTTAACGAGAATCGACGAGAATCGGAGACAAACATCATCAAGTATCGGGATACCGCCCTGATCTATAATCCCCGGGCGGGGAAGATCATCCGGAGCGGCCGCGCGCTGGTGGAGCGCGCGCACAAGACTCTGGTGCACCAGGGACATAATGTAACGATGTGCCCCACCACGGGGCCATTTAGCGCCCGCGAAATCGCGCGCGAGCAGATCGCCCGGGGTGCCGACCTGATCGTGATTGCCGGCGGCGACGGCACAATCAACGAGGCGGCCGAAGGCATGATTGGCAGCCAGGTCCCCCTGGGGATTCTGCCGTTCGGCACGGCCAATGTGCTCGCCATGGAGCTGAGGCTCGGGCACGATCCGGTGCGGTCGGCGCGGCGGATCGGGGAGCTGCGGCCGCTGCGGATTTCGGTGGGGCGGTTGACTTGCGAGGGTGTGGGGCAATCCGCCCGCCTGCCCGCAAACGGGGCCGGTCGGACGGCTGCCCCGCGGCACTTCCTGCTGATGGCGGGAATCGGGCTGGATGCGTATATCGTCCACCGGGTGGATGCGCGGCTGAAGGCGCGCGCCGGGAAGATGGCGTATTGGGTGGCGGGCTGGAGCCTGGTCGGGCGGCGGCTGGCACAGTTCGACGTCGAGATCGAGGGAGCGCCGCGGCGCTGCTCCTTCGCGCTGTTCAGCCGGGTGCGCAACTACGGGGGCGATTTCGAGATCGCCAAAAGCGTGCGGCTGACAGACGACACGTTCGAAGCGGTCCTGTTCGAAGGCGAGACCACGACGCCGTATGTGAAGTACTTCGCCGGGATGGCGCTGAACCGGATACGGGGGCTGCGGGGCGTGGAGGTGACGCGGACGGACCGCGTCCGGCTCGAACAGCGGAACGGGCCGGTGTTTGTGCAAGTGGACGGAGAGTTGGCCGGGACACTTCCGGCGGAAATTCGGATTGTGCCCGACGCGCTGACCCTGCTGGTGCCGGAGACCTATACTCCCCAGCAGTAGTCCTCGACGGCTTTTTCGATGCGGGCGTCCTTCTCCATGAGGCGCATCAGCTCGAGGCGAATGGCGTCCACCAGTGCCCGCCAGCTTGCTTCGATGACATTGTCGCTGACGCCGACGGTGCTCCAGCTTCGCTTGTGGTCGCTCCACTCGATGAGCACGCGGACGTTGGCGGCGGTGCCCTTGTTGGAATCGAGTACGCGAACTTTGTAGTCGGTGAGGCGAACGTCGGTGATCTGCGGGTAGAGCTTGCTCAGGCACTTGCGCAGACAGACGTGGAGGGCATGGAAAGGCCCGTGTCCGGCCGCAGTGGCGGAATGGACGCCGTCCTGGGCCTTGAGGGTGACGGTGGCTGTGGAGAGGCTGGCGGCTGCGCCGGCGGCGCGGGTGGAGACTTCGTAGCTTTCGACGTCGAAGAAGTGCATGCCGGGGTGGAGCGATTCGCGAACCAGGAGCTCGAACGTGCCTTCGGCGGCTTCCAGCTCGTAGCCTTCGTACTCCATCTGCTTGATGCGCTCGAGCAGCTCGCGGCGGGCGTCTTCATCGAGGCGGTCGGAGAGGCCGTGCTGCTTGAGCTTGTACATGATGTTGCCGCGGCCGGAGAGGTCGCTGACCAGGACGCGCTGGCGGTTGCCGACCTTTTCGGGGGCGATGTGCTCGTAGGTGGCGGAGTCCTTGAGGACAGCGCTGACGTGCACGCCGCCCTTGTGGGCGAAGGCGCTCTTGCCGACGAAGGGCTGGTCGTTGCGCAGCGGAAGATTGGCGAGCTCGGCGAGGAAGCGGCAGACGCTGGTGAGCGAGGCGAGCTTTTCGGGGCCGATCGTGGTGTGGCCGAGCTTGAGCTCGAGGTTGGCGATGATACTGGCGAGATTGGCGTTTCCGCAGCGTTCGCCGTAACCGTTCATGCAGCCCTGAACGTGAGTGGCGCCGGCTTCGACGGCGGCGATGGAGTTGGCGACGGCGAGGTCGCCATCGTTGTGGGTGTGGATGCCGATGACCCCATCGAAGCGGCGGCGGACCTCGGCGACGATCTCGGCGAGGCGACCGGTGACGGTGCCGCCGTTGGTGTCGCAGAGGCAGAGGACACCGGCGCCGGCGGCGTGCGCGGCTTCGAGGGTGCGGAGGGCGTAATCCGGATTGGCGGTGTAGCCGTCGAAGAAGTGCTCGGCGTCGTAGACCACTTCTTTGCCGTGATCGCGGAGGTACTTGACGGTCTCGGAGATGAGGGCGAGGTTTTCGTCTTCGGTGATCCCGAGGGCACGCTTGACGTGGAGGTCCCAGGTTTTGCCGAAAATCGACACCACGGGCGTGCCGGCCTCCACGAGGGCGCGCACGTTGCGGTCCTCTTCGACGGGGTTCTTGGCGAAGCGGGTGGCGCCGAAGGCGGTGAGGCGGGCGTGGGTGAGGCGGAGATCGGCGGCGCGGGCGAAGAACTCTTTGTCTTTGGGGTTGCTGCCGGGCCAGCCGCCTTCGATGTAGTCGATGCCGAGCTCGTCGAGTTTTTGGGCGATGATCAGCTTGTCTTCGACGGAGAAGCTGATGGCCTCGCCTTGAGTGCCGTCGCGGAGGGTGGTGTCGAAGGTGAAGATTTTCATATGCTACGAAACCTTTGCGGGCCTGCGGCCCGTGGGCAGGCCAGGAGGCCTACCCTACTGGGACGCCGACTTCTTTCTTCTTTTTCAGGAACGTCATCATTTCGCGCAATTCGCGGCCGACGGTTTCGATCTGGTCGTTCTGGGCGGCCTGGCGCATGGCGAGGAATTTCTTGCGGCCGGTCTTGTTTTCGTTGATCCATTGGCGGGCGAAATCGCCGGCTTGGATCTCAGCCAGGATTTTTTTCATTTCGGCGCGGGTCTGCTCGTTGACGATGCGCGGGCCGCGGGTGTAGTCGCCATACTCGGCGGTGTCGCTCACGCTGTAGCGCATGTAGCTCAAGCCGCCTTCCTGGATGAGGTCGACGATGAGCTTGAGCTCGTGCAGGCACTCGAAGTAGGCGATCTCGGGCGCGTAGCCGGCATCGACGAGGGTCTGAAATCCGGCGCGGATGAGCTCGCTGGTGCCGCCGCAGAGCACGGCCTGCTCGCCGAAGAGGTCGCTCTCGGTCTCTTCGCGGAAATTGGTATCGATGACGCCGGCCTTGAGACAGCCGAGCGCGAGCGCATAGGCGAGGGCGCGCTGGAGGGCTTCGCCGCTCGCGTTCTGGTGCACGGCGACGAGCGCGGGAACGCCGACGCCTTCCGTGAAGAGCTCGCGCACGCGGTGGCCGGGGGCCTTGGGAGCGACCATGGAGACGTCCACGTTGGCGGGCGGGGTGATCTGCTGGAAGTGGATGTTGAAGCCGTGGGCGAACATGAGCGTCTTGCCGGCGGTGATGTGCGGCGCGATGTCGGTGTTGTAGAGATCGGCCTGGATGTGATCCGGCACGAGGATCATGATCACGTTGGCGGCCTTGGCGGCTTCGGCGGGAGAAAGCACCTTGAGACCGGCGGCGGTGGCTTTGGCGGCGCTCTTGCTGGAAGCGGGTAGGCCGACCACGACGTCGACGCCGCTATCGCGGAGGTTCAGGGCGTGGGCGTGGCCCTGGCTGCCATAGCCGATGATGGCCACGGTGCGGCCGGATAGGTAATCGAGGTTTCCGTCTTTTTCGTAGTAGCGATTTGGCATCTTTTCTCCAAAGGCGACCCAGGTGGGTCGCGTTACGTTCTGGCCGCGGTGGGGACGGGCGGCTGTAATTTCAGTTTCTTGGTTTCCAGGGCGATGGCCAACGCGCCGCTGCGGGTGACATCGACTTCGCCGTAGCTGGCCATCACATCGACGAACTCGCCGAGCTTTTCGGGGTCGCCGGTGACTTCGAGGGCGAAGCCTTCGGTGGAGGAATCGACCACGCGCCCGCCGAAGATTTCGGCTTCCTTGAGAACCGCCGTGCGCGACTCCTGCGGCAGGCGGATGCGGACCAGCATGAGCTCGCGGACGACGGCGGGGGAATCGCTCAGGTCGGTGGCCTGCAGGACGTTGATGAGCTTGTTCATCTGCTTGATGACCTGGGCGCGCTGCGTGGAATCGACGTCCACGGCGATCGTCATGCGCGAAACCTCGGGATCGAGGGTGCGGGCGACGGTGAGCGATTCGATGTTGTAGCCGCGCTGGGTGAGGAGGCCGGTCACGCGCATCAGGGCGCCGGGTTTGTTTTCGAGAAGTAGCGAGATGATTTGAAGCATAGTGGCTCCTAGCCAACTAACTGGGACGTGCCCAGGACCATTTCGTTGATGGCGCCGCCGGCGGGGACCATGGGGTAGACATTCTCGAGCGGCGTGACTTTGACGTTGAGCAGATAGGGGCCGGGCTCTTTGACGGCGGCTTCGAGCGCGGGGGCGAGCTCCCAGGGCTTGTCGATGGTGCGGCCTTTGAATCCGTAAGCGGCGGCCAGCTTTTCTGCGTCGGGGAAGCAATCGAGCTCGACCGCGCTGAGGCGGTTGTTGTAAAAGAGCGTCTGCCATTGGCGCACCATGCCGAGGTAGCCGTTATTCATGACGACCATCTTGATGGGGAGGGCGTGGCTGGCGATGGTGGCGAGCTCGGGGACGGACATCTGGAAGCCGCCGTCACCGAGGATGGCGAAGACCAGCTTATCGGGGCGAGCGAACTGGGCGCCGATGGCTGCGGGGAGACCGAAGCCCATGGAGCCCAGACCGCCGGAATTGATCCAGAGGCGCGGCTCGTTGAAGCGGCAGAGCTGGGCGGCCCACATCTGGTGCTGGCCGACATCGCTGGTGATGATGGCGGCGCCGGCGGAGAGGCGGTCGATTTCGGTCATGAGGTGCTGGGGCTTGATTTCGGTGTCGCTGGTAGAGCGGTCGAACGGATGCTCCTCTTTCCATTCCCGGAGCTGGCGCCACCAGGCACGGCGGCCGGCGGTGACCTTTTCGGCGGGCGGCGGAGCTTCGGCGAGCATCTTATTGAACCTGCCGAGGACACGCTTGACGTCGCCGACGATGGGGACATCGGGAGGGCGGTTCTTGCCGATCTCGGCCGGGTCGATATCGACGTGGATCACCTTGGCGTGCGGGGCGAAGGCGGCGAGCCGGCCGGTGACGCGGTCGTCGAAGCGGACACCGAGGGCGATCAGGAGGTCGGCGTTGGTCATGCCCATGTTGGCGGCGTAAGAGCCGTGCATGCCGGGCATGGAGATGAAGTTGGGGTGGTTCGAGGGCAGGCCGCCGAGGCCCATCAGGGTGTTGACCGCAGGCGCATCGGTCAGCTCGACGAATTGGCGGAGCTCGGCGGCGGCGTTGGCGGCCACGATGCCGCCGCCGGAGTACACCATGGGACGCTCGGATTCCTGGATGAGCTGGACCGCGCGGCGGATCTGGCCGGTGTGGCCTTCGGTGAAGACCTTGTAGCCGGGAAGATGGACGGAGGTGACGGGCTGGTAGTGGCCCTGGGCCTGGAGCGCGTCCTTGGTGATATCGACGAGGACGGGGCCGGGGCGTCCGCTGGCGGCGACGTAGAAGGCTTCGTGGATGGCCTGCGGGAGATCCTCGAGCTTCTTGACGAGGTAGTTGTGCTTGGTGCAGGAGCGGGTGATGCCGAAGGTGTCGGCTTCCTGGAAGGCGTCGCTGCCGATGAGCTTGCTGGTGACCTGGCCGGTGATGGCGACGATAGGGATGGAATCCATCATGGCGTCGACCAGCCCAGTGGTGAGGTTGGTGGCGCCGGGTCCGGAGGTGGCGCAGCAGACGCCGACTTTACCGGTGGCGCGGGCGTAGCCTTCGGCGGCGAAGGCGGCGTTCTCTTCGTGGCGCACCAGGACGTGGCGGACCTGGTGATCGAAGAGCACGTCGTAGAAAGGCAGGGTCACGCCGCCGGGGTAGCCGAACATGCAATCGACTCCTTCGCGGACCAGACATTCGGCGAGCATTCGCGCGCCGCTCATTAACGTTGTCGACATGTCATTTGCCTCTGAGCAGTCACTGGATAACAAAAAGGCCATCAGGGGGGCTTGCTGATTTCGCCCCGCTGATGGCCTTGGAACCTTACCGGCAGGCCGTCACGCGGGGCCGGGTACGATGACCAGAATGCTAATAATGATGCCTACGGGAATCCCGTTAGAAGAAAGGAGCGAGATTGGAGAGCCGTTGGACATCGAGGTCAGAAATTCGAGTCTATCCCAAAAGTTTGGTAAATGCAAGAAGGGAGAGGTATTGATTAAATTTATGGGGGCATTTTGGGCGGCAGGCTGCCAGATATGTTTCGCAAAAACTTACCGCGAACCGGTGATTTCCTCGTACAGCTTGTCGCCTACGATGCGGTGGACCGCGGTGGAGGGATGCCCCGCATGATAGTAGTAGTAGGCCGAGGGCTTCGCGCAGGGCGTGGCATCCTCGTCGACGATGGCGCGGCCGGCGCATTTGTCGGTGGTGTTTTCGATCCCGTAGGCCGCCGGGTTGCGCAGCACCTCGTCGAAAAACGGACCCCAGTTGCTCAGGCGGATCTCGGCGCCTGGCAGCTCTCCTTCGATCTCGCCGGGGATGCGCCGCAGCTCGGGATCGAGCCGCTGGCCCACCTCGCTGAACGCCGGAATCGCGGCCGGCAGCAGGGCGATCCGGAAGCGGCGGGCGCCGAGCCCGTACAGCTTGCGGACGTGATTTTCGAGATTGGCGACGGTCTCGGCGCCCGGCAGACGACGGTCGTTCAGGCCGCCCGCCAGGAAGAACAGGGTGCGGTCGGGGTCGAAGACGATCTGCTTCGCGGTCACGCGAGCCGCGAAGTCGTCCACTTGCTCCACCATGCCGCGCCCCAGGAGCGCGTCCTTCACTTTGCGGCCGGCGCCACTTCCCGTCTGAGCGCCGCTCACCGCGAAGTTGAGGCTTTGCGATCCGTCGCTTGGAGTGTTGGCGGGCCTAAGCTCGAACCCGAGGCGGCGCGCCAGGTACGCCACCGCGGTGGGCCCGTCGCCGTCCACGTAGCCCGCGCCGGTATCGGAGTAGCTGTCGCCGAAGACGTACATGCGGCCGATGGCCTGCGCCGCGGCGGCCGGCTTGAAGAAGCCGGAAGACTCCATCCAGGCAACGAAGAGATTGAACCAGCCGTCTGACGGCAGGTTCTGGGTGCGCATCCCGAAGCCGTGATTGCCGCGCCGGAAGATGTGCAGCTCCGCGGGCTTTCCCGCGGCGTGCCAGGCCATGTAGAGGCGCGCGGCGGAGCTCGGGGAAATCAGCCGGTCGTCGTCGGCCATGGCGATGAATAGCGGCGGCGCGTCCGCGGGAACCGGGGTGGCGGTGCGGTATGCCGGATAGATCGGCGCGGCGAAATCGGGGCGGCTGGCGGCGTCGTGCCGCATCACCGGCCCCATGGTCACGCCGCCGCCCGCCGAGAAGCCCGCGATTCCGATGCGGTGCGGGTCTAATCCCCATTCGGCGGCATGGCCGCGCACGTAGCGGATCGCCTGCCGTCCGTCCTCCTCCGCCAGGGCCATGGCGGCCAGCTCATCCCCACTGTAGGCGGGCGGATTCTCACCCTTCGTGTCGTTGGCGCTCAGGGTCTTCATCAGGTCTTGCAGGTACGTATTCATGGCCGCCGGGTCCTCCGGCGTATGCATGACGCGATACCTGAGGACGAACGCCGTCACACCGCGGTCCACGAGCCGGCGCGCCATATCGACGCCTTCATAGTCCACCATGAGGAAGCGGAAGGCTCCGCCGGGCGCGATGATCAGGCTCGCTCCATTCGCTTTTCCCGCGGCGGGCTTGTACATGGCGAGCGTGGGGGTCACCACGTTGCGAGCCATCCGGTTGCCCCCGCGTACGTCGATTTGTTCCTTCCAGGTCCATGATTCGGATCCCGGTGCAGTTCCCGGCCAGATGGCGAACACGCCGGCGGCATCGGAAGTGAGCGGCTCGGGCGTTTGCGCGAAGAGGCGGACGGCGGCGGCAAAAACGAGCAGGGCTCTCATCGGTCTCCATCCTACTCCTCCGCCGGGCTTGCCGCAGCAACGTGCGCATGCAAACGCTCTTGCCTGGATTCGCATCGCGCGCCCAAGAGACACGGTCCCGGAGGGATTGCGCCGCACTGAGACCGGCGCTAGACTCCAGCCATAAGCACAGGAAATATGGCGGCAACCCTTCTCCGAACTGCTGCATTGACGTGCGCCGGCATCGCCGTCGCGGCCGCGCCGCCGGCCACGGTCAACGTCAACTGGGACACGATCGTTCGCGTGTCCAACACCACGCCATCGCTGCAGGTGGTAGTGAATCCACCGCTCCGGCGCGGTTCCGCCATCCACGATCGCGTGTTCCAAGCCTTCCGCGAACTTCAAGCGGACCACGCGCGATACGTGCCCTGGCTGCCGTATCCCAGGCTCGCGGTCGCCGAGCTCACGCCCCCCCGCGACGGGGAGACCTCGTGGGACTTTTCGCTGATCGATCCGATGACGGTCGACCTGCTGGAAGCGGTCAAGGGCCACCCGGTGGTGCTGAACTTCAGCACGACACCACAATGGATGTGGGTAACCCGCGAGCCGGTCACGTTTCCCTCCGACCCGGAAGAGCCCGTATGGAACTACAGCCAGGGCACGGAATTGCGGGATCCCAGCGGCAATGAACTTGCCGGCTACTATGCGCGCCTGGTGGGTTGGTACACGCGCGGCGGCTTCGTGGACGAGTTCGGAAAGCGTCACGAGTCGGGCCACCACTACAAAATCGATTGGTGGGAAGTCTTGAACGAGCCCGACTTGGAACATCGCATCTCACCCGAGCTGTACACTCGCGTCTACGACGCGATCGTAGAAGCCATCCGCGGGGTCGCGCCGGACATGAAGTTCGTTGGCGTTTCGTTGGCCGGCCCGAGCGGTCACCCGGAAATGTTCGAATACTTTCTGGATCCCCGCAACCACAAGGCCGGCATTCCACTGGATGCGATCTCGTATCACTTCTATGCCAGCGCGCAAAAGGACGAATCGCCCGAGATCCAGGAGCACACGTTCTGGGCACAAGCGGACGGCTTCCTCAACACGGTCCGCTACATCGAGGCCATCCGGAAGCGCCTCTCGCCCTCGACCAGGACGACGATCAACGAAGTCGGGGCGATCTCCTCGGACGATGGGGAGCAGAACCAGCCGGGGCACGTGACGAAGCCGATTCCCGCCTCGTATTGGAATCTGTGCGGCGCCATGTACGCGTACCTCTTCGGCGAATTATCCAAGATGGGGATCGACGTGGTGAATGCGTCACAACTGGTTGGATACCCCACGCAGTATCCCAGTGTGTCCATGGTGGACTGGGAGTCGGGCCAGCCAAACGCGCGTTTTTGGGTGCTGAAGCTGCTGCGCGATTGTTTCGCGCCGGGCGATAAGCTGGTGCGCACCGCGCAACCGGGCCAGACACTCTATGCCCAGGCGTTCCTCGTGCGTGACAACAAACGACGCCTTCTGCTGGTCAACAAGCGCGACCGCGAGATTGAAGTGACGGTCCCGCAGGCCGCGGGCGGCACAATTCACTACGTCGATCGGACCACCGGCTCGCAGCCGGCGTCGTCGGCCCAGCTATCCGGTGACCTGGTGAAGCTCGGAGGCTTCTCGGTCGCGGTAGTGGAATTACCGCCGGCTCAGCAGTGAGTCTGGTCATTCTCTTGCCGCTCTGGGAGCCAGGCAATTCCGTCGGCCATGATAATCAACGATTTCGGATTCCTCCGGAAGACGCCGTTGGGGCACAGTAACACGGCTCGGGTGGCGATTGTCACCATGGCGTCATGGTTTGTCAGCGGCCCGGCCGCGGCAAGTGCCCAGACCCTGCCTGCATTTGACTGGATCCGGGAAGTCGATAATTCAGGCCTGGCCTACCCGTTCGCCGGACTCGGCACCGACGCACAGGGGAACGTCTATGTCGCTGGGAGTACGAAGTCGCCGGATTTCCCGGTGAAGGCCGCGGTGCAAGATCATTTGGCGACAGCGGGATCTTATGACGTTTTCGTGACAAAGCTCGATCAGGCGGGTAGTGTCGTATATTCGACCTACCTCGGCGGGAGCGCGAATGACATCGCCCGCGCGATGACAGTCGACGCGGCCGGCAATGTTTACGTCACGGGCACGACGGCGTCGCAGGATTTTCCGACGACCCCCGGAACCTGGTCGCCATCGATGCCCGCGGCGCTTCCTTCGAATCTGGCGGACAGCTCAGCCTATCAGGGCGCCATCTTCGTTTTTCGGCTGAACCCGGACGGGTCGATCGGGTATGCCACGTATTTCACTTCCAATTTCACTCCTGCCGTGCCGCAGTCCATCGCGGTGGATAGCTCGGGCGCGGTGTATCTGACAGGCGTTACTTTCGGAGGTGTGCCGGTTACGGCGGGCGCCTATCGCACGACTTGTGGCTGCGTTTCGGTGCAGGGGCTCGGCGCAGTCTTTCCTACCGCCGACGCTTTCGTATCGAAGTTCGACCCGAGCGGCTCGAAGCTGACCTATGCGACGTACCTCGGCACATCGCAAGACGACGCTTCGACCGCGAACGTAATCGCCGCCGGTCCTGACGGCAGCGCCTACCTGGGCAACCGCACCGGCATCTATCGCTTCGATCCAACCGGCGCGGCGCTCCTTGCTTCGGCCGCTCCCCGTGTGGCCGCACATGCGCTCCTCGTTGCTCCCGGCGGCCAGGTCTATATTGCCGGCCAGCCCGGCACGGACGATGTTTCGTTTCAATCGACATTCGGGGCGTTTCAACCGTTCGCTGGCGCGGCCACGCTGCCAGTCGGAATCATGGCGATGGACCCGGCGCTCGCGAATACTCTGGCAGCGACGTACTTCGGCGTCGCCGGCGACCTCTCCGCGTACACTCTTGCACTCGACGCTTCCGGCAACCTCTATATCGGCGGCGGCACGAAGATCGGCGGGCTGCCCACCCGGACCCCGCTGCAGATCGGCTTCGGCGGCTCGCTGGCTACCGGTTACGTGGCCGAACTGTCGGGCGATCTCTCGAGCCTGCTGTTCTCCAGCTATTTCGGTGACGGAGACTTCTTCTACGTGACGGGCCTCGGCGTGGGGGCTGACGGCAATATTGTGCTGGCCGGCGCCACCGACCGCGGTACGGTGTGGGCAAACAGTGTCCAGCCTGCCGCCCCGCTCCCTGCGTTGCGGATCGATTCGGTTGAGAACGCCGCGAGCCGCCTGGCTGTTCCCATTTCGCCCGGCGAAACGATCGTGGTCCAGGGCGCGGGGTTCGGCAGCGAGGCGCAGCTTCTTCTGGGCGGAGTTGCAGTACCCGTGATTTCGGTGATCGCGAATGCAATCACAGCGGTGGTTCCTTCGAATCTGGACGGCGGCCCGGTCACCATTCAAGTGCAATCCGGAGGGTTGACTTCGAACCAGGTGCTCCTCAACGTGACCGCCCGGTAGCAACGCTGGTCTGGGTCACCGCGGAATGTCCAGCTTGGGGTAGTAAGGGGCATCGAGCTTGTCGAATTTCTCGCGCCACTTCTTGCCGGCTTCGCCGGGTGTGAAGCTCCAGTCCTGCCGGTGATAGTTCCAGTCGTCCGGGTTGAGCTCCTGCGCACGCCGCCAGTATTTCGACGCGAGGTCGGACCTGCCGCGATCGTGGAACCAGACCGCGAGCTTGAAGCTGGCCTCCGCTTCCATTTCGGCTGAAGAGCGGGGCTTGACGCGGCGTGCAAACTCGTCGTCGGAGAGGGCATAGCGGCTGCGCTCTCCGTTGCGGACCCAATCGCGCAGGCCGGCGACATACGGCTCTCCCTCGGTAACGATCGCCTTATCGCCAATCTTCATGGTCTGATTCGTGGTCCAGGCCGGTTCGGCCGGTCGAACCACGCGTCCGCGCTCGTCGATCCAGATTCCCATCGGGACATTGATGAACTGGTAGGCGGTGCTGACCGCGTGCTGCGTGTCGATCAAAGCGGTGAAGGTGGTCTTGGCCGCGTCGTACCACTTGCCGGCAGCCGCCTCGCCGCCCGTGTCCTGAGCCGCGGCGATGATTTCGAAATTCTGGTCGTAAAGCTCGCCATAGACTTTCTGCCAGCCTGGCAGATCGAGGCGGCAGCCTCACCAGGAGGCCCAGGTGAAGACCAGCACCTTCTTGCCGCGAAAATCGGAGAGGCGCACAATGCGGCCGCCGCGGTCGGGAACCGCGAAATCGGGAGCAATGCGCGAGCGGTAGAAATCGCCGCGGACCACGGGAATCTCCCCGAAGCTCCAAACGCCGGAATCGGAGACGAAGGACTGGCGGATGTGGCGCGCGAACCCGGTGAGATTGAACCACTCGCCCGACCTGAGAGACTTGGGGATCGGGACGCAGAGATCGGCACGGCATGCGCCCTGGGGCTTGACCTCGAATTGATTGATCCGCGGGAGATCCGAGGCGCGGACCCAGAGGTCAGCGGGATCGGGACGCGGGCGATCAATCGCGATGGCACGGCCGTCATAAAGCACCGTGGCGGGCGCGGCCGGTGCCGCCAACGCCAGCGCCGCGCCGGAGGTAGTGACCAGGAATTCGCGGCGGTTCATGCTCAGGCCAGTATATCCGAGCGCTGGAATGACATAGTGTTACATTGCTTCGAGTGAGCGGCGCACCAACCCGGCCAGGGCCTGGATGAAGGACGGTGAATCGTTGAGGCCCGGAGTCATGCGGTAGTCGTCGATGCCCAGTTCGCGCGCCTGCTCGCGATGCTCGATCTCGATTTCGTATAGCGTCTCCACGTGATCGGAGACGAAAGACACCGGGACAATCAACACATGCCGGCGATGCTCCGCCGCCAAGCGGCGCAGGGTCTCGTGCATCGGCGGCGCCAGCCACCGGGACGCGCCCACCTTGCTCTGATAACAGAGGTGACGCCGCGCCGGCCATTGCCCGCGCTGCCACACCCGGTCCACCGTGCGCTCGACGTGCCGCTGATAAGGGTCGCCGCCCTCGATCACGGCGATGGGCACGCTGTGCGCGCTGAAAATGACATCCACATCGCTGGGATCGGCAAATTCGCGGAGGGAGCGGTTCACGGTTTCGACGAGCGTTTCGAGGTAGGCAGGATCTTCGTAGAATTGTTCGATCACGTGAACCCGCGGCCGCCACCCGTCGGGCTGGAAATGCCGTGACCATTCGTTGAGGCTGCTGCCCGTGGTGGTTCTGGAGTATTGCGGGTAGAGCGGAAGCAGCACCAGCTCGTCCGGTGCGAATTCCTCCACTTGGAGGATTGCCTGCGCGGTGAACGGATGCCAGTATCGCATGGCGACCACCACGCGCGCGTCGAAACACCTGCGGAGCTCCGCCTCCAGAGCCGCGGCCTGGCGCGCAGTGTTTTCGAGGATCGGGCTCTTCCCGCCGATTCGGGCGTAGTGCTGCGCCACGTGCTGCGCGCGGTTCATCGAAATGAGACGCGCCAGAGGCTTGCGCGCGATCCGGGCAAACGGGAAGTCGATGATGTCCGGATCGCAGAACAGGTTGTACAGAAACGGCTCGATGCTTTCGAGGGAGTCCGGGCCGCCGAGCTGAAACAGGACGACTCCGAGCCTCATGATTGGTGCTCCAGAGCGCTACTTCACTTCGCCCACCGGCTTGGCGAACCGCGCGTCGTCGATGGGCGCGTTGCTCTTGACGTCGGTGAGCTGGATGGTGAACCGGCCGTTGGGCCGCGCCAGCGTCCACCGCATAGGAATGGTCACGCCGTCCACGGTCTTATAGTCGGCGTAGTCGATCTGGGTCGGATTGCGCCCCAGCGGCGTGTCGGCGTAGCGCACCAGCCGCGTCAGCAGGCCGGTGGATTTGTCGAAGTAGAGCCGCACGGCGGGCTTGCCCGGAGCGCTCCCGTTAAGCACTTCGCACTCCGCTCCGTTGACGGTCTCCGGCCGGCCGCGGCGAAGCTGCGGGAAGATCTCTTTCAGCCGCAGGGGGAGATAGAACTCGGCGTCGATCGAGGAGGCAGCCGATTCCGCCGCCGACATACCGCGCGCCGGACGCCCCGTGGTGCCCAGCCAGCCCGCCGTGCCGTCGAACGCGGTGTAGCTGTTGTTCCCGCCCATCTGGCTGATCGAGACGCGCTTGTTCGGCGCCTTGGTCAGCACCTCGATCGGTGTCGAGTTGCCGCCCACCAGGATGTTGCCCTTCATCGCCCGGCTGGTCACCTTGCCCATCGCTTCGGCGCCGCCCGAGGCCGTCACGTACTTCTCGAGTACCTGGTCCGCGGTTGGCCCCTGCGCTCCTCCGGCCGGCGGTGCGCCCATCCCCGCCGCGCCCGGCATGGCGTCCGATTCCAGCACCTGCGGCACCCCCACCGGGTGCGACGCTCCGCGATGGCACGAGTTGCATGTCACCTGCGTCCGCCCGCGAAACGCGTTCTTGTTGATCGTGTTCTGCATGGCGATCATTTCGCGCGCGGTCTTTTTGGCGCCCTTGTCGTCGGCGTCGAACTTGCCCTGCACGTGGCAGAATTCGCAATTGACGCCCAGCGACGCCGAGATGAACTGCATCGCGGGCCCAATCTGGTCGGCGGGGACGCCCTTCAGCTCGACGATGTTCTTGTAGACCTGTTCGGCGAGTTTGCCTTCGGGCGGCTGTCCCGCAGTGTCATGCTGGGCGAAGGCAAGGCTGGCGAAGGCAAGAGCGGCGATGAGTTTGTACATGGGTATCCCTCTGTTCTCCGCATTGTACAACTACACCATCCCCTGCAAGAAGTAATTGAACCGCTTCTCGCGCTCGATCGTAGTCACGTCTCCGTGCCCCGGAATCACCATGGTCTCTCCGGCCAGCGGCAGCAGCTTGTCGTGAATCGATTGTAGGATTTGCTTTCCGTTCCCGCCCGGCAGGTCCGTTCGCCCGATGCTGTCCTTAAATAAGGTGTCGCCCGCCACGAGCTTTCCTTCGGACGGCATCCACAGGCAGATGCTCCCCTGGGTGTGCCCGGGCGTGTGCATCACGTGGACCTCGGTGACGCCCACAGTGAGCGTATCACCGTCCTTTACCGGCACGTCGATTCCGACACTCTCCACCGGCCGCATTCCCAGCATCGCCGCCTGCATGTCGAGCATTTTGGCCAGCCCGGTGTCGTTCAGGTTCATGTAGACGGGAGCGCCTGTCGCGTCCTTCATCTTTTTCGCGCCGCCGATGTGATCGATGTGCGCGTGGGTGACCACGATGGCCTTCACGGTCAGACCGTGCCGCCGCACGATTTCCAGGATGCTCTCCACCTCGTCGCCGGGATCGACCACCATCGCCTCGCGCGTGCCCTCGTCGCCGAAAATCGAGCAATTGCACTGTAGCATTCCCACCGGCAGAATCTCGTGAATCATAAGCCGAGTATACTCACGTTATATGGGCGACATCCTGACCGCAGTGATGCGCTGGATCCACATTGCCAGCGTGATCATGCTGCTCGGCGGCATCATTTTCTGGCGATTCGTCATGGACCCTTCGACCAAGCGCATCACACCGGAAGATTACAAGGAGCTGGAGGAGGGCGCGGCGGCGCATTTCCGGCCGCTGGTATACATCGTGATGGTGACGCTGGTGATCTCGGGTTTCTACAACTTCCTGATCAAGCCCGGCCATTCCACGCTGTACCAGGCCCTTTTCGGCATCAAGATTCTGCTCGCGCTTCACGTCTTCAGCGTGGCCATTCTCGCCACGGCGCCCAACAATCAGCGCCGCGGTAGGCAGCTCTTGGGCGGCGCCATCTCGGGTCTGATCATTGTCCTCATCGCCGCCTACCTTAAGGGCATCGCGTAATGCGGGCCTCCAGACCCGCAAGCGTTGCCCCTAAACTAAAATCATGACCCCTGGCTATCACGCCCTCCGCCATTCCGCCGCCTGGCTCGATCTCTCCTCCCGCGGCCGCATCCTGGCCCGCGGCCGCGATCGCGCCCGCCTTCTGCACAGCCTCACCACAAACGACATCAAGAAGCTCACCCCCGGCCAGGGATGCTACGCCTTCCTACTCAATCCCCAGGGCCGAATCCAGGCGGATCTCTGCCTATTCTGCTTCCCCGACCACTTCCTCCTCGACACCGAGCCCGAGCTCCGCGAAAAGCTCCCCCAGTACATCCGCCGCTACATCATCGCGGACCAGGTGGAGCTTGCAGACGTCACTTCCGAAACCGCCTGTCTGGCCCTCGAAGGCCCCGCCGCCCCCGAAGTCCTCCCCGGTCCCGATGCCCCCTACCACCACGCGCCCTGGAACGATGCCAGCGCCGCCCGCGTCTCCGTCACCGGCCAGCCCGGATTCCGCATCTTCTGCGCTGCCGATCGGAAATCCGCCCTCATCGCCACTCTCGAATCCGCGGGCGCCCAACCCGCCACCGTCGACGACGCCCGAGCCGTCCGCATCGAGAACGGCATCCCGCGCTACGGCGAAGACATCACCGACACCTCGCTTCCCCAGGAGACGCAACAGCTGCACGCCGTCAGCTTCACCAAGGGGTGCTACCTGGGGCAGGAAATCGTCGAGCGCATCCGCGCCCGCGGCCACGTCAACCGCAAGCTGGTCCGCCTCGAGCTCGATTCCACTCCGGCCCCGGAAGGCGCGCAGATCACCTCCACCGTCCAATCACCCGAATCCGGAAAGACTATCGCCTTGGCCTATGTGCGTGCGTGACCGCGGCCCCTCTGCCCGCCGGTGATACGATAAGCCCGATGCTCCGCCTGGTAACCCTTTCCCTGTTTGCCTGGATTGCGGCTGCCCAACCTGCTGCTCCCGCCGCACGCCCGCCGCGACCGGCCGGGCCCACCCGCGATCCCCATACGCCCGGCTATGTCGAAGCGAAAGAACTCCCCGATGGCGCCGTGCCGCCCGCCACCGCCGACGGCAACTTCATTCTCGGCCCCAACCACAATCCCGCGCCCGAAATGACCGTGCAGGAAGCCGTGCCCCATGGCGATGTCTTCGAATTCACGATGGAATCGGCCGACAGCAGGATGTATCCCGGAATCGCACGGGAAGCCGGCACGTTCGCCCGATCAGACCCCGCCGACCCCACCCGCGTCCTCGTCAAGAGCCATCCCGCGCCCTACACGCGCCACGTGGCCGTCTACGTCCCCAAACAGTACGTCCCCGGCAGCGCCGCACCGTTCATCGTCGGCGCGGACGGGCCGGACCACCTGCTCTTCACCGCCCTCGACAACCTGATCGCTCAGCATCGCGTGCCGGTCATGATCGCCATCTCGATCGGCAACGGCAGCGGGGACGCGCAGGGCAGCCAGCGCGGCCTGGAATACGACACGATGTCCGGCCGCTACGCCGAGTTCGTCGAAAGCGAAGTGCTGCCGAAGGTCGAAAAGCAATACAACGTGAAGCTCACCAAAGATCCCGAGGGCCGGGCCACCATGGGCGGCAGCTCCGGCGGATCGTGCGCGCTGATCATGGCCTGGTACCACCCCGAGCTCTACCACCGCGTGCTCACTTACTCCGGGACTTACGTCAACCAGCAGTGGCCGTACAACCCCGAGACTCCGCACGGCGCCTGGGAGTTCCACGAACACCTCATCCCCAATTCGGCCCGCAAGCCGATCCGCCTCTGGATGGAGGTGGGCGATCGCGACAATCTCATCGCGCGCGACAATTTCCACGACTGGGTCCTGGCCAACGAGAACATGGCCCGCGTGCTGGCCGCCAAGGGCTACCACTACCAGTTCGTATTCGCGCGCAACGGCGGCCACACCGACCGTGCCGTGAAGCAGCAGACCCTCCCCGAAGCGCTCGAGTATCTTTGGCAGGGCTACCCGATTGCATCGCCGAAAAACTGAGCTATCCTGTCCTGAAATGTCTGATACTGAATTGCCGCAGCTTACCCGCCGCGCGGCGCTGGCGCTCGCTGCCGCCGTGCCGGCATGGAGTCAATCGCGAACCATGCCGCAAGCTGGAGGAGAAAACATGCCACACCCTATCGTGCATTTCGAGATCGGATGCCGCGACCGTGCGAAGACCGAGCGCTTTTTCGGGGATCTGTTCGGTTGGCACATCCAGCAAAACGGCCCCGCCTCAAATATCGACACGTCGGGCGAACGGGGAATTCCGGGACACATCACTTCGCTCAATCACGAGCCGTTTCACTACACGATGTTCTACGTGGAAGTAGAAGACGTGCAGGCATACCTCGACAAGGCGGTCGCGCTGGGCGGCAAAATTCTGGTCCCCCCGATCAAGATTCCGACCGGCACTTTCGCCTGGTTCGCCGATCCCGACGGCAACACCATCGGGTTGCTTAAACCGCAGTGAACCGGGCGGGCAACGGCTACCTAAAATAACAGCTTCAAGGCAAACTGGATCTGCCGCGGGGTGTTCGATTGCGAACTGATCACGCCAAGAGTGTTGGAGTTGATGCTCGTGCCCGGACCGCCGAAAACTACCTGGTTGAGCAGGTTAAAAGCTTCCGCCCGGAACTCCGCGGTCAGGCGCTCCACCGGCCGGAACATCTTGAACACCGAGATATCAAGGTCCTGCGAGGACGGGTTGCGCACGTCCGGCAGGGTCCGGCCCACGTTGCCGAAGGTGAAAGCGGCGGGCTGCGAGAACACCGATATATTGAAATACTGATTCAGCCGCTGAGACACGGGTCCGCTGAGCGCGGCGCTCGAGCCGTTGTTGTTGGGCCGCAGGGTCTGGATGTTGCAGCCGGTGCAGTTATTGGCCGCGGTGACGGAAATCGGAAATCCGGTGGTGTAGGTGGAAATTCCGTTCACCTGCCATCCGCCCGCCAGGGCATCCAGCGCCCGGTTCCAGTTCCTGCCCAGGCTTTTGCCGCGGCCGAAGGGCAGTTGGTAAGTGCCGCTGATCACCAGGCGGCGCGATTGGTCGTTGGAAGAGACGGAGCGCTGCTGTTTATCGTCGTAGATGTTCTGAATTCCACCGGTCTGATTGCCGACGTTGGAAATCTGCGAAAAATCGTCAATCAGCTTCTGGCCGGTGAAGGAAACCAGCGTGGTCAGCCCATGGCCGAGTCGGTTCTCCACCTTCAACTGGAATGCGTGGTAGATGCTGTAGCCCCCGGTGGGGAATGAGGCCTGGACTGTGGTGAACTGCGGGAAGGGAGCGAGCAGGTAGTAGTAAGGGATGGTGGCAGTCGCTTCCGGGCCGGTGGTGATGATGCCGAAGAACGGATTCGGGACACTCTGCTGGAGCTTGGTCCCGAGCGCGATGTTGGCCGGTGTCAGTTGCTCGAGATTCCATTGGTTTTCGCCGGACTTGTTCAGATGCACGCCCCGGCTGCCGACGTATGCCACGTCGATCAGAATGCTGCCCGGCAACTGGCGCTGGATGTCGAAGTTCCAGTTCTCGGTGTAGGGAACGCTGTTGTCGCCGGTCAGGGGGTTCTCGAAAGAGGCGCCAATGCCCGTCAGGAGTCCTTGCGTATTGCCCACCGGCTTGTTGAACCCGTTCGGAAACGGATTGCTGAGGAACCCCGATTGGGTGAGGCCGTTGGGGCTGGAATTGTAATCGGTCGAGGCGCTAAAGCCTTCGTTGCCGATGGTAGCGTTGGCGGGGCGTAAGGTCGCCGCGAAGAAAATGCCGTAGCCGCCGCGGATCACGGTATTCGTCGAGGCCTGAAAGGCGAGACCGAAGCGGGGGCCGAAGTTGCTCCACTGCGGGTCGTACTGGCGGCGGCCGGCGCCGTTCACTCCCACGAAGACGGTTCCGCCCTTGAGGCCGGCGATGCCGGTGGGTCCGGCCAGCGGGGAGGGGATGTTGGTGTTGAAAGTCTCCATGCGGTTATAGCGCTCGGTGCGGGGAATATCGAGGTCGTAGCGCAGCCCCAGATTGAGGGTCAGCCTGCGCGACACTTTCCAGTCGTCCTGGATGAAGGCACCGATGTATTTGCTCTGGGTGGCGCCGTCTTTGGAGTTGATCAACATGGAGCCACTGCCGCCGCCCAGCAGCAGCGTGGCGATGCTGTTGCCGGCGGTGGTGCTGGCGGCATTGGGATTGGGCCCCTGGGTAAGAGCCGCGCTAAAGCTGAAGTTGCCGGTGGAGGAGCCGGACTCGGTATCGTTGGAGCGGAACAGACGGCCCTCCCAGCCGAAGCGCAGAGTGTGGGCGGAGAGGATGCGCGTGTTCTCCACCGCCAACAAATGGCTATCGAAGCCGGGAAAGCGCGTATCGCCCTGCTGGGGATTGCCGAGGCTGTAATAGTTCGCAGGCGCGATGCCGGGAAACAGGAGATGGTCGGCGTTGGCGGAGATGGAACTGGGGAAGCCGAGCTGGGTGGGATTGAATCCCAGGCTGATGGAGGTATAGTTCAGCTTGATGCGGGCGAAGCCGTAGCGGAACTCCATCAGGCTTGTGGGGCTGAGCGTGAGCGTGTAATCGAGGGCCGCGCTGTTGTTGGTTTGGGCCTGGTTGTCGGGAGAGTTATACTTCTATTGGCACGTTACTGGTATAGCCGGCGATACATCTCGGCGTTGCGCAGCACCGCTTGGACATAGTCGCGGGTTTCGGTGAAGGGAATGCTTTCGACGAATTCGGCCGGCTCGCGGAACGTGGCCCACGTGCGCCATTCGACGACGCGGTTGGGGCCGGCATTGTAGGCGGCCAGGGTTTGCTCGATGCTGCCGCCCTGGGCATCGAGCATGGATCGGAAGATCGACGTGCCGATCTTCAAATTGGGGATAGGCTGCGAGAGCGCCCGCACGGAGAAGCGCGGCACACCAGCTTTGCGCGCGTACAGGCGGCCGGTGGCGGGGCGCACCTGGGTGAGGCCGTAGGCTTTGGCGCGGGAGATGGCTTTGGGGTTGAACTCGCTTTCCTGGCGGATCAGGCCCGCCAGCAGGTACGGATCGAGGCTGCGCTCGCTGGCCTCGCGGACCACATCGCCTTTATAGGGTAGCGGGAAGAGGAGCTCCCAGAACTGGCGCGGAGCGGCGGCGACCGGGAGGTTGAGGTAGTCGGGATTCATCGCCTTCATCACCTTCATGGCCTGGTACGGGGCGGGCGCGGAGGCGGCGATCTCCATGGCGAGGAGCGCGGGCTGGCCGTCGTTGCGGGAGCCGTAGCGGAGCTCGCTGTCGGCGAGGTCGTCGAGGCCCGCGGCGCGGAGCAGGCGGGAGCGCTCGATGTGAGCGGCGGTAGGCTGCGAGGGCTCTGAGGGGACGGGAACAGCGGCGGAGAGTTTGATCGAGGCGAGGAACTGGATGATTTCCGCGGTGGGGGCCGGCAGCGGCGCCGTGGAGATTTGGACGGCGCGCAGACGGTCGCGGGCGACGAGGGCGTAGTAGTGGTTTTCGAAGGCGGCGGCGAGGCGCTGGTAGCAAGCGCGGGCCGCGCTGCGATCCCCCGAGTTCTCGAGCTGGCGGCCGAGGAAATAGAGTGCGGCGCCGGCGGTGCCGTTGCCTGAGTAGGTGCGCAGGTGCTCGCGCAGCAGCGCCGCGGCATCCGGCGCGCCGGCGAGGTAGGCCTGGAAGGCGACCTTCCAGTGAGCATTGGCGGCCTGGGGTGCGGCGGGGAAGTCCTGGTAGATGGCCCGATGCAGAGGAACGTAATCGGCGGGTTGATTGACGATCAGGTAGCGGTTGGCCGCTGTGATAAGCGCCCGGAGGCGCCACGGCGAGCGCGCATAATCGCGCGCCAGGCGATCGAGCGACGACATCATGGCGGGATCGTCTTTGCGGTTCCGCGCGCACTCGGCCAGGTAATAGAGGCGCTCGGCCTCGGCTTCGGAGGGAGCGAGTTCGAGGCCGCTCAGGTAGGGCCACGCGAGAACGGCCTGGCCGCGAAGGTAATCGACGGCGCCGATGCGGACGCGCGCCTGGTCGCGCTCGATGCCGGAACCGGTCTCGGCGACCGATTGGTATTCGCGTTTCGCGGCGATGTATTCCTTGGCGTCCAGAAGGCGGTCCCCGCGGTGGAGGAGTTGGGCGGGAGAGCCCATGCCGCGGCCCAGCTCGGCCAATGCGGAGGCCGCGCGAGAGGCTGCGTCGCCGGTGAGGTAGTGCGAGTAGACGCGCTGGTAGGCTTCGGCGGCGCGGGCGGGATCGGAGGCGGCGCGATAGCAATCGCCGAGGTTGATGTCGCCTTCGGGCTGAGGCAGCTCGGAGTAGTGATCGACGAGAAGTTTGGCGGCGGCGGCCGGATCGGTGGACTGCACGGCCCGGGCTTCGAGAACCCAGCTCTTGCCGTTGAGCGGAGAGTTTTGGTGCGCCGGGACGAGGCCGGGGCGGACGGGTGCGTAGTCGCCGGTTTCGACGCGGGCGGCGGCGAGATAGTAGGCGGCGTAGTCGGCGATCCGGGGAAGCTGGGCAGTCAGCGGAACCAGCAGGGCAATGGCGGCGGTGTAGTCTCTCTGTTCGTAGGCGGCAATGCCGAGCGCGAGATTGGCCAGAGGAGCTTCCTTGGGGTGAGCGGCGGTGTACTTCTGGATGGCGGCGCGTCGCAGGGCGCTGGGATTTTCACGCCAGGTGCGGACGAGGCCGGCGAGGGAAGTCGCGTCGGCAGCCGGCGCCGGGCTACACCAGAGGGCCAGGATAATCGTTGCCGAGAAGGTCCGTGTTGTCATTAGCGAGGGTGCGCACGAGCTCCAGGTGCAGATAATCTACCATGCTGGGGCACTGCGAAAAATACGTCTTATGAAAAGATTCGCGCGCGGCGTCGATGGGTTTGCGGAGGGCGGCGTAGAGGTCGCGGCGAGTGCGGCCGGTCTGGACCAGGTCGGCTTCGTAGAGGCGCATTTCGGAGACCTTGACGCGCGCGAAGCGCTGGGCGCGGAGATGGACCTTTTGTTCTTCAACCGGCAGCGAGTCCCAGGCGGAACCGGGCGGCGGCGTGGAGGCCGGAGCGATGGAGATGATCGCCGGGAGCGGCGTCTCCGGTTCCGGGGGCGGCGCAGGCAGCGGGTGGAGGAAGCCGGCGACTTGGGCGAGGAGCTCGACGGCAGGGCCCTGCACGGCGCCCCAAGTGTAGAGCACGGCCACGACCGACTCGCCGGTCTCGACAGGGAAGATGCAGGCCCGGCCGGCGGCGTCGTGCGCCAGGGACTCGGTCAGGATGGGGGAGACCTCGGAAGCGGTGGTGGCGGTCGTCTGGGGCTCGCGTGATTGGACGACGGCGGCCAGAGCCGGGGCGGCAGTGAGGTCGATCCGAAGGTCGTCGCGACGGGCCGCGGCGTCTTCGATGCGAAAGAGCATCACGCGTTCAGCGAACTGTGCGGCGGCGTTTTCCAGGGTTCCCAGAAGCTCGTCCGCGTCGGCGGCAATGCGGAGCCGGCGGACGGCCTGGTTGAGTTGCTCGGCGTATTCGCGGCGAGCGGCTTCGCGCGAGTCGGCAAAGAGCGTGTCGAGCTCGCTGGTGAGCGCGGCGACGCGGTCTTCGACAAGCCGGCGGGCAGGGGACGTCATCAGGCAGTCTCCGGTGAGTGAGGGGGCCTAAATAGCTATTTTAGCGGATGTGAACGGATGGAGGCGTACAGATCTCGCTTCGTGAATCGTTCCGCCATACGCAGGAAATAGCAGGAATTAATTGACAAGATTTCGTCAGTTGGGGGAAACATGTATAGGAAATTGGCAGGCGGATCGTACCGGAAGGTCCTATGGATACCAAAAGGGCCAACTGCGTGGCGCCCTGCCCCAAAGTGGCCATGCCTTCAACGAACGAAACCGAGCGGTTGCTCTGAAATACGGCAGGCAACGGATTCCGGATCAGTACCATTACATATCCATTACCCTAATTTAACGAAGGTTAGGCAACTGGCATTCGACTTGCTACATCCAAGTGTGTAGGAAGGGAGGGTCCCATGGGGCGACTGAACAAGCAACTGAATCCGGCGCAGACCGGCTGTGATGCGGAGAAGCTTGATCGGGACCTGCGCAGGCGCGTCGTGGGCCAGGACGAGGCCGTCCGCCAGATCATCAGCGTCTACCAGACGTATCTGGCAGGGATGGCTACTCCAGGCAGGCCGGTGGGGAATCTGCTGTTTCTTGGCCCGACAGGTTCCGGCAAGACGCGCCTGGTCGAAGCAACGGCGGAGAGCCTGGTGGGAGATGGGCGGGCGGTAATCAAGATCGACTGCGCGGAGTTCCAGCACAGTCACGAGATTGCGAAGCTGATCGGCTCCCCTCCCGGATACCTGGGGCATCGGGAGACTCATCCCCTGCTCAGCCAGGAAGTGCTCAATCAATACCATACGGAAAAGGTGCGGCTCAGCTTTGTGCTGTTCGATGAAATCGAAAAAGCCAGCGACGCGTTGTGGAACCTGCTGCTGGGAATTCTGGACAAGGCAACGTTGACGCTGGGCGACAACCGGCGCGTGGACTTCTCCAAGGCGTTGATCTTCATGACCAGCAACCTGGGTGCGTCGGAGATGAATTCCCTGCTTCGTCCGAACCTCGGATTCACCGCCGCGGAAGCAGAGCGCAAGAACGCGGCTGGATTGGTGGACGAGTCCCTCACCGCCAAGGTCGAGCGCACCGGAGTAGAAGCTGCACGCAAAAAGTTCACCCCGGAGTTCATGAACCGCATCGATAAGGTGGTGGTTTTCCACCCCCTGGGCGAAAAGGAACTGCAGCAGATTCTGAATATAGAATTGAACACCGTGCAGGAGCGCGTGTTCCATGGGGCCAATGCCGCGCCGTTCGTCTTCACGGTCACCGAGCAGGCCAAAGAGTTCCTGCTTCAGGAAGGCACGGACATGAAATACGGCGCGCGCCACCTGAAGCGCGCGGTGGACCGGAACCTGGTTCATCCCATGTCGAACCTGATCGCTACCGGGCAGATCCGCGGCGGAGACCTGCTGCGGGTGGATTTCGACGGTGAGATGCAGGAACTGACGTTCTTCAAGGACGCCGAAGATATGCCGACGCACGAAATGGCCAGAATGGCGGGCGTGCCGGCAATCCATTCGGCGGAAGCGGTCGCAACCGCAGCCAGCATCGAGCAGACCCGGGCCGCCAGCGCAAAGACGACGAAGAGATAGAAGAAGAATTCAGGAGTCAGAATTCAGGAGTCAGAATCGCCGGTTTTCCGCCCTGTCTTCCGAAGTTCAAGAATTCGGAGCCATGGCCGCGCCTCTGCGCAGGCGCGTTCCTTCTGACTTCTGCCTTCTGTCTTCTTGAATTCTGTCCGTGTTACAATTCCCGCCAAGTGCCTCTTCCAGCCGAAAAACAGGACCTCGGCCTCATGCGCGCCATGTTCAGTACCGTGGCGCCACGTTACGACTTCATCACGCGGGCATTTTCCTACGGCATGGACCGGCAATGGAAGCTCGACGGAGTGAAAGCCGTGCGGCTTCCGGAACAGCCGGTGGTACTCGACCTGGCGGCTGGGACCGGCGATTTCTCGCTGATGCTGCGGCAGCGGTATCCGGGGGCGCGGACAGTTGCAGTGGACCTCACGGAGAGAATGCTGCAACTCGCCCGTGAGCGCGGCGTGAGCCATACGGTGTGCGGAGACGCGGGGCGGCTTCCGTTTCCCGACGCCACCTTCGACTGCGTGTTCGTGGGCTACGGGCTGCGCAACTTCCCGAGTCTCGACGAGGCCGTCCACGAGATCGCGCGCGTGACGAGGCCGGGCGGGCAGTTCGTTAGCCTGGATTTCTTTCTGCCCGAAAATTCCGCGCTGCGCAGTTTGTACCTCGGTTACCTGTATGCGCAGGGCGCGCTCTGGGGGACATTGCTGCACGGCAGGCCGCGGGTGTACACCTACATTCCCGATTCGCTGCGGTCGTTCGTTTCGATCAACGATTTTTCCGCGATTCTGGGGGCGAAAGGCTACGAGCGTGTAAACGCACGCCGGTTCATCCTGGGCGGGATCGGATTGCATTGGGCCGAAAAAAACGGCACGGCCGAAAACCACCATGGCGGTTGAAAGCGGCCAATGAGAGACCGCCTGAACGGTTCGGACTGTCGATTTATCGCGATCTGCCTGGTCTTGTTGGGCGCGACTGTGTGGTTTAGCGCCGGTAACTTTTACAAGGCGTTTCCCGAAGCATCCATAGATTTCAAAGTTAGTCGGGACGGAGCCCAAGAGTTAGCCGGAGATTTCCTCGGTGTGCAGGGGTACCGGTTGGAAGACTACCGGCACGCCGCGCAGTTCGATTTCGACGACGACGCCAAGACCTTCCTGGAGCGCGTGGCCGGGCTGGAGCAGGCGAACCGGCTGATGGGGACGCGCATCCGGCTGTGGCGGTGGAAAAACCGCTGGTTTCGCCCGCAGCAGAAGGAAGAGTTCCAGGTGGAGATCACGCCGCGCGGCGAGTTGGCCGGGTTCACGCACGAGCTGGCCGAAGATACCGCGCGGCCCGACGTCACCAGTGAAAAAGCGCGTGCCCTGGCTGAGAATTTTCTGCGCACGCGCATGCGGCGCGAGCCGGCGTCGCTGGATTTCGTGGAGGAGGCCGACGTCACGCGGCCGCACCGCATCGACCGCACCTTCACCTGGAAGGAACGCGATTTCGAGTTACACGACGCGACCTACCGGATCGCCGTGACCATGTTGGGCGAAGAGGTGGGCGACTACAGCGAATATCTCAAAGTCCCGGAGCAGTGGAAGCGCGATTACCAGCGGCTGCGCTCGCGCAACGAAGTGACTCAGGCCGTCGATTCGGCGGCGATGGCGCTGCTGATGGTCGCGCTCGTGGTGGTGATCGTCCGGCGGGTGATGCGACACGACGTTCGCTGGCGGACGGCGGCGCTGGTCGGGCTGGCCGGGATCGTGCTCGGATTCCTGGCGCAGTTGAACGAGTTTCCGCTGCACGAGTACGGCTATCCCACGACGGATTCGTATGGCAGCTTCGTGCTGCGGCAGGTGCTGAACGCCCTGCTGGCGGCGCTGGGCACCGGCGGGTTCCTCTTCGTGCTGGCGGCGGGCGCGGAGCCGGTGTATCGCGAGTACCTGGCGGACAAGATCTCGCTGAGCAACCTGCTGACCATGCGCGGGCTCCGTACCAAGCGCTTTTTCCTGGGAACGATTCTGGGAATCACGCTGACCGGGATCTTCATTGCGTACCAGACGGGCTTCTATATCGTGGCGTACCGGTATGGGGCCTGGTCGCCAGCGGACGTGCCGTACAGCGATCTTCTGAATACCAAATTTCCCTGGGCGTTCGTGCTGTTCGGCGGATTCTTTCCGGCGGTGTTCGAGGAATTCGCGTTTCGCATGTTCGCCATTCCCTTCCTACGCAAGGTGACACGGAGCATCGCGATCGGCGTGGTGCTGGCAGGGTTCATCTGGGGCTTCGGCCATTCCAGCTATCCGCAGCAGCCGTTCTACATCCGCGGGGTGGAGGTGGGAATCGGCGGGGTGGCGCTGGGAATCATCATGCTGCGCTTCGGGATTCTGCCGACGCTGGTGTGGCACTACTCGGTGGATGCGATGTACAGCGCGATGCTGCTGGTGCGGTCGGAGAGCCTGTACTACAAGCTTTCTGGCATTGCGTCGGCGGGGATCATGGTGTTGCCGGTGCTGGTGGCGCTGGCGGCGTATCTGCGGAAGGGAGGGTTTGAGCCCGAGACGGGACTGCGGAATATAGACGAGAATTCAGGAGTCAGAGTTCAGGAGCCGGAAGAAACCCACGCGCGCGCGGAAGAGGGGGCGCCCTCTGTTCCATATCAGCCTTTGAGTAACAGGATGCGGTGGGCGGCGGTCGGGCTGCTGATCGCGGGGGTCGGGTGCGCGGCGATTCCGGTGAGCCACTTCGGAGAACGGCCCAAATACCGGATCGGGATCGAAAAGGCGTTGGCGTCGGCGAGCGGATTCTTGCTCGGGCATGGATTCGATACGGGGAGTTTTTCGAAGGTCACGTTTCCCGCGGCTCATTGGGACGGCAGCGATCAACTGGCCGCCAAGTATTTCGTCGAGCGGCTGCCGCTGGCACAGGCGTCGGCAATGTTCGAGAAATACCGGCCGGTGCATCACTGGATGACGCGATACTTCAAGCCGCTCGACGAGGAAGAAGTGTACGTCAGCGTTCATCCGGAGACGGCGCAGGCGCTGGGGTTCTCGCACAAGATTCCGGAGGACCGGCCGGGGGCGGATCTGCCGGTGGAACAGTCGCGCGATCTGGCGGCGCGGTTCGCGGCGAGGCACGGGTGGGACGTCTCGGCGATGGATTTGAAGGAAAGCTCGTCGGAGAAGAAGAAGGCGCGGCGCGATGCCGGCTTCGAATGGGAGGCGCGGGCTGGCGATCCGCGGAACGTGGGCGAGACGAAGTTCCGCGTGGCGGTGGAGGTGTCGGGCGACCGGGTGACGGGCGCCCGCGTGTTCTGGAAAACGCCGGAAGCGTTCGACCGCAGCCGCGAAGGCAGCAATGCGATATCGATTACCGTCGCAGTGATCCGAATCGTGGCCATCTCGGGTCTTCTGGTTTACGCGCTGTGGCTGCTGATCCAGGGGACGCGGCATGGCGTGGTGCGGTGGCGCACCGGCATTAAGGTGGCGGTGGTGGGCGCGGTGCTGTTGCCGGTCGAGCCACTGCTCTCGCTGGGACTGCTGTACAGGGACTACAACACCGCCAAGCCCATCGAAACGTTTCAGGCGGAGGCATTCCTGGGGGAAGCGACCGGCATGATCGGTAGCTGTCTCGGGCTGGTGATGGCGGGGGCTCTCATTGTGACGCTGTTTCCGCGGGCGGTGGAATCGCTGCGCGGCGCGAACCGGCGCGTGCTGGGCATGGACGCGGCGTTTGCCGTTATGGCGGCAGCCGGGATCGCGCTCCTGTTCCGGCAGGCGCACGCGGCGCTGCTCAGCCGGTTTCACGCGCAGGCGGTTCTTTCGGCGAGCACCCCGGACCTGGTCGCCACCACGGCGCCGGCCGCGGGCGCGATCGCCGGAGCCGTGCATTCCACCATCATGCTGGCCGCGGTACTCGCTCTAGTGGCGGCTCTGTTCGAGCGGGTGAGAAGCCCGTGGAAGCTGGCGGCGGGCGTGGTGGCGGTATGCGCGCTCGTGCCGGGCGGCGTCCATACCCCCGGTGAGTTGGCGCTCGAATATTGCGTCGCGCTCACGGGCGCGGCGGCGCTGGTAGCATTCTGCCGGTACTTCGGGCGGCGGAACTACCTGGCGTACGCGCTGGTGGTCTGGCTGGTGGCGCTCCGGGCCCCCATCGGCGAACTGGCTGGCAACGGAAACCTCCGGCTGGATGTGCAGGCCTGGATCGTGGCGGGAGTGATGGCCGCTTCGGTCCTGTGGGCGTTGCGTGGGGCACGTTTCCGGCCTGCCCAGCCTGCCACGCCTGCCCCGTGACACGGTTGCCTCGCGGCGCATTTCGGAGTAAATTGCCTGTGATCTCCCAGGAGAGGAGCCGATCATGAGCAATCAGAACCAGTTCGACCGCCGCACCCTGTTGCGCGGAGCCGCCGCACTGGCGGGCGGGACCAGCCTGTTCACGGCCGGATGCGGAAGCGGAAGTTCCAGCGTGGCGGCCGCGGAGAGTGGGACCACGATTACGGCAAGCGCGTCCAGCCCGGTCGCGGACACGGCCGCCGGAAAAGTGCGCGGATTCACGCGAAACGGAATTCACACGTTCAAAGGCATACCGTACGCCGCGTCGACTGCCGATGCGGCGCGGTTCCTGCCGCCCGCCAAGCCGCAGCCGTGGACCGGCGTACGCAGCGCGATGTACTACGGGCCGACCTGTCCACAGGCCCCGCGCACCGGTTGGAACAGCGACGAAAACGCGTTCCTGTTTCAGTGGGACGACGGACAGCCGGGCGAGGACTGCCTGCGGGTCAACGTCTGGACGCCGGGACTGGCGGACGGCAGGAAGCGGCCGGTCATGGTGTGGCTGCACGGCGGCGGATGGACCGCGGGCTCGGGCCAGGAGCAGCCGGCGTACAACGGCGAGAATCTGAGCCGCCGCGGCGACGTCGTGGTGGTGAGCCTGAATCACCGGCTGAACATTCTGGGCTACATGAACCTGGCCGCTTTTGGCGCGAAGTACGGCTCCTCGATGAACGCCGGCGTGCTGGACCTGCTGGCGTCGCTCGAATGGGTGCGGGACAACATCGCGGCGTTAGGCGGCGACCCGGGAAATGTGACCATCTTCGGCCAATCGGGCGGAGGCGGCAAGGTGAGCACGCTGATGTCGATGCCGATGGCGAAGGGGCTGTTCCATCGCTCCGTGGTGGAGAGCGGCTCGACGCTGCGGCTGGGCGACCCCGAGCTGAACGCCAAACTGGCGGCTGCGGTTGTGGGTGAGCTCGGGCTGAATAAGGCGACGATCGATAAGATTCAGAACACCCCGTACGCGCACCTGCTGGAGGCGCAGGCGGCGGCGTTGAAGAAGCTGCAGCCGGCCCCGCCGCCAGGCGGTCCGGGGATGCCGTTGCGCCGCGGCGCGCCGCCGCGGCTGGGGTTCGGGCCGGTGGTGGACGGGAAAATCGTGACGCGGCATCCGTTCGATCCCGACGCGCCGCAGATTTCGGCGGGAGTGCCGATGCTGATCGGCACGGTAATGAACGAGCAGTCGCCGAGCATGACGCATCCCGAGCTGGAAGCCATGACCGAGGACGAAATGAAGAAGCGCGCCGAAGAGCGCTACCTCGACAAGACAGACGCGGTGGTCGCCGCGTACCGCAAGGCGTATCCGAACGTGAAGCCCGTCGAGCTTCTCTCGCGCATGTTTAGCGTGCGGACCAACGCGGTGACGCAGGCGGAGCGGAAGGCGGCGCAGAACGCGGCTCCGGCTTACATGTACCTGTTCGCGTGGCAGACGCCGCTGCTGGATGGCCGGCCGCGCGCGTTTCATTGCAGCGAGATTCCGTTCGTGTTCTACAACACCGATGTTTCGGCGTTCGCCACCGGAGGCGGGCCGGAGGCGAAAGCGCTGGCGGCTAAGGTGAGCGACGCCTGGATCAACTTCGCGCGCAGCGGAAATCCGAATCATTCGGGCCTGCCGAACTGGCCGAAGTACGAAGCGGCGGCGGGGCCGGTGATGATCTTCGATAAGACGTGCGAGGTCAAAAACGATCCCGACCGCGAACTGCGCAAGGTGGTCGAGCAGGCGATGTCCTGAGGGAGGCGAGGATGAGGAGAGCGAGTTTTTGTGCGGCGATGGTGCTGGTGGCGGCGGCGTGGGCCCAGCCGCCCGCGGGACGAGGTCAGGGCGGCGGGCGCGGTCCGGTGGTGGTATCGCCGGAGGTGCTTCCGGATTCGCGCGTGGTGGTGCGGATCGCCGCGCCGAAAGCCGCGACGGTGACGCTGAACGCGGGCGATATCCCGGGAAACGGCGGTGGGCGCGGCGGCCCGCAGTTCACCAAGGGCGAGAATGACGTCTGGGAGGCGACGGTAGGGCCGGTGCCGGCGGGCGCGTTCCGCTACGTGTTCCAGGTGGACGGCGTGCGCACGCTGGATCCGGTGAACACGAAGATCAGCGAATCCAACGCCGCGACATGGAGCCTGTTTTATGTTCCGGGACTGGACTTCATGGACGTCAAGGACGTGCCGCACGGCGCAGTGGCATCGGTGTATTACCGCTCGGGCGTATTGAACACCACCCGGCGCATGCACGTCTACACACCGCCGGGATATGAGACCAGCCAGCAGAAGTACCCGGTGTTCTACCTCCTGCATGGAGCGGGGGACTCCGACGAATCGTGGACCTCGGTGGGCCGCGCGGGATTCATTCTGGACAACCTGATCGCGGCGGGGAAGGCGAAGCCGATGATCGTGGTGATGACCGCCGGCCATCAGCCGGGAACCGGCGGACGTGGAGCCCTGGGTCCGCCGACAGACCAACCGCCGCCCTTTACCAGCGAGTTCGTGACCGATGTGATGCCGTACGTGGAGAAGCACTACCGCGTGATCGCGGACCGGCCGCACCGCGCCATCGCGGGGCTCTCGATGGGCGGCAGCCAGACCCTGGACATCGCGTTCCGGCACCTTAAGGAGTTCGGGTATATCGGCGTATTCAGCTCGGGACATGTCCTGGGCGGTGGGCGCGGGGGGCGGCGCGGCGCCGCTGCCGATACCGCCGCATCGACTGCTCCACCACCACCGCCGCCACCGCCGCCGCCGGATTGGGAGACGGTCCACCAGGCCGATCTGGATAACGCGGCGCTGAAGAAAGGCACCCGTCTGGTCTGGCTGAGCACCGGATCGGAAGACGGGCTGCTGCCGAATTCGAAGGCCACGGTCGAGATGCTGAAGAAGCACGGGTTCAACCCGGTCTTTCAGGAGAGCCCGGGCGGGCACACGTGGATCAACTGGCGGAACTACCTGAACGAGTTCACGCCGCAATTATTTCAATAATCTTGCACACGAAGGGATAACCGGCTGGTTCCGCGTTATCTTAGTGAGAACATCGGAGGAAAGAAATGGCGCGCCTACTGCTGCCACTCATCGCGCCGCTGGTATGTCTTGCGGCTTTCGCTCAAACACAACCGGTCAACACCGTCTCCGCGTGGGGCTGGGACGGCTACGGCCAACTGGGAGACGGCATCGCCACCGGCGGCAACGTGCCGGCGCAGATTGCAGGCCTGAGCGGCGTAATGGCCATCGCAGCGGGTTACGGCCACAACCTGGCGGTAGGCGGCGATGGCTCGGTATGGGCGTGGGGGTGGAATCTCAACGGCCAATTGGGCAACGGAAACACCACCAGCAGCGGCACTCCGGCACAGGTGAGCGGGCTGGCAGGCGTCACAGCGGTCGCGGCGGGATACGCACACAGCCTGGCACTGATGAACGACGGCACGGTGTCCGCCTGGGGCTCCAACAACCACGGGCAATTGGGCAACGGAAGCACGACGGACACCAGTTCGCCGGTCGCGGTGACGGGACTGGACAGCGTGGTCGCGATCGCGGCCGGCTACTACCACAATGTCGCGGTGAAGAGTGACGGCACGGTGTGGACGTGGGGATATAACAACTTCGGACAGTTGGGCACGGGAAATACGACGACTAAGAGCGCGCCGATTCAGGTGCGCGGGCTGAGCGGCGTGGTGGCGGTGGCGGCAGGCTACGGGCACAGCCTGGCGGTGAAGAGCGACGGCTCGGTGTGGGCGTGGGGCTGGAACGGCAGTGGACAATTGGGCGTGGGAAGCACTGGCGACAGCACCCTGCCCGTTCAGGCGAACGTCGTGGCGGGCGCGGTGAGCGTGGCTGCGGGCTACGGCCACAGTGTCGCGATGAAGAGCGATGGCTCGCTCATGGCATGGGGCCTGAACAACGACGGACAACTGGGCAACGGCGGTCCGGGCAATAGCACGACACCCGTTGGGCTCGGTCCGCTGGTGCAGGGCGTAGCGATCGCGGCGGGCTACGGCCACAGCCTCTCCGTTTCGAGCAACGGCGGAGTACTGGCCTGGGGCCAGGATTACTATGGGCAGTTGGGTGACGGAAGCGCGCCCAACAAGCGGACGCCCGTGTACGTCCGGTTTTTGAACGGTCACCCGCTGATCGCGGCGGGATACGCCCACAGCCTGGCGGTGAAGAGCGACGGCTCGGTTTGCGCCTGGGGCTGGAACGGCTATGGACAACTGGGTAACGGCACCGCCTCGTTCGACAGCACCGCGAGCGCGGCGGGCGGGCTCAGCAGCGTGGCGGCGATCGCGGCCGGAATCGGCCACAGCCTGGCAGCCGGCGCCGACGGCACGGTCTGGGCCTGGGGACAGAACACCGATGGACAACTGGGCGACGGGACCTCGACGGGCGAGAGCTCGCCGGAGCAGGTGGCCGGCCTCTCGCGCGTGACCGCTGTGGCCGCCGGGAACGCGCACAGCCTGGCGATCCGGAACGATGGCTCCCTCTGGGTGTGGGGCCTGAACAGCAACGGGCAATTCGGAAACGGAAATACGGCGAGCAGCAGCACTCCTCTTCCAGTGCGAAGCTTCAATGGCGCCGTGTCGGTGGCGGCAGGAACCGGCCATAGTCTGGCGGTGAGGGGCGACGGCAGTGTGTGGGCGTGGGGACTCGACGGCAACGGGCAATTGGGTAACGGGAGCAACACGGACAGCAGCCTGCCGTCGCAGGTGGGCGGACTTTCGGGCGTGACCGCCGTGGCGGCCGGCTACTACCACAGCGTGGCGCTGAAGAGCGACGGCACGGTCTGGGCTTGGGGCCTGAACGGCAACGGGCAGTTGGGCAACGGGACCACCAAGGACAGCAACGTGCCGGTGCAGGTCGGCGGGCTGACGGGCGCGGTAGCGATCGAAGCGGGGTCCTATCACACCCTAGCGGTGAGAAGCGACGGCACGGTCTGGGCCTGGGGCCTCAACGTCAACGGACAACTGGGCAACGGGACCAACAAGAACAGCAGCGTGCCGGTGCAGGTCCAAGGTGTTTCCGGCGCCACGGCCGTGGCTGCGGGATGCTCGCACAGCCTGGCGCTACAGGCCGACGGCACGGTGTGGGCGTGGGGCTGGAACGGGTACGGACAGTTGGGCGACGGCACGACCGACGACCGGAACGTGCCGGTGCAGGCCAACGGGATCGCGGGCGCGGGGTTGATCGCGGCCGGATGCATGCACAGCATGGGAACTGCGACGAAGTAACCTCAGTGCGTCATCGAGTAGATGACGTAATTAATCCCTAACCGGATTCCGAGCGCCGAAAACCGCTCCGGGTAGGTCGGCTCGTCGGCCAGCTCCCACGAATCGCCCACGTCGTTGTTGAACGTCATGGCCACCATGAGCCGGTTGTGATCGTCGTATATGCCCATCCAGTGCGGCTTGGTGCCGGCCGCGCGCTGCCCCATCCATCCGCGGTTGCCGTGGAGGGCCCACGCTCCCAGAATCTGGTAGCGGTCGTCCAGGTCGTAGACCGTGTGGAAGATGGGGTCCTTGTCGTCGATCTCGACCACCTGGCGCTCGGGGAAGATCCGGTTCATGCTCTGGGCGAACCGCTCGTATTCGTCGGCGTTCCAGAAATCGTCCATGTAGATGAAGCCGCCGCGCAGCAGGTACTCGCGGATGGTCTTCACCTGCGCGTCGGTGAGCAGCCAGTCTCCCATTTCGCCCGCCACGAGCCACGGCCAGTTGTAGAAATCGTCATTGTCGTCGGGGTTCGAGGGCTGCTCGACACTGCGCGCGTCGATCCGGGTGAGCCGGCGAAGGGCCTGGGCGAAGTGCCGGTCGGCGCGCGGATAGTCCTGGGTCCAGCTCGTTCCGCCCTGCCTCCAATCGAGTGGTCCGTAGAACCGTGCGAAGCGGGCGAACCGGGCCTCGGGATGCTGGGGATACATCAGGCGCGCCTGCACCCACTCCGCCGGATCCCGCCAGTCGGCAGGCAGGGGGATGTTGTCGTAGGGCTCCATCGACGGGTAGACGCGGAACGGCTTCTGGAATGCGTAGAGAGCCGTCAGCAGCACCGGCCCGCATCCTAACAGCAACCGTACCCTTCGGGAAGTCAACACTCGGCGCCTTGTGATTGCAGCATAGCACGCGACCTACCATCCGGTGACAAAGGCCGTCTATACTCATTCGAGCGGGGTGAGAATGCTCAGCAGACGCACATTTTTGAATACCGGCGCGGCGGCTCTGGCCACGCGCCTGTTTGCCGCTCCGGCGGACGCGAAGAAGCCCAATCCCGAGCTCGAAAACCTCGGCGCGGCCGCGCTTCGCGAAGCCAAGAAGCTCAAAGCGAGCTACTGCGATATCCGCGTCATCCGCACCCGCCAGCAGTTCCTCAGCATTCGCCTCAACCCCGAGCGCGGCACCGGCAAGACGCTGGAGGTTCCCGGCGTCGGCGACGGCGGCAGCTTCGGTTTCGGCGTCCGCGTGATCGTGGATGGAGCGTGGGGCTTCGCCGCGTCGCCGCTGGTCAAGCCGGAAGAGATCGCGCGCATCACGGGCGAAGCCGTCGAAGTGGCCAAGGCGAATGCGTCTCTCAAGAACAAGCCGGTCGTGCTGGCGCCGGTTCCCGCCTACCGCGAGTACTGGCAGACACCGCACGAGCGCGATCCGTTCGCGGTGCCCATCCAGGAAAAGCTGGAGCTCATCCGCGCCGCCGCCGCCGAGGCCAAGAGTTCGCAGCAGGTATTTTCCGCCGGCTGCGTGCTGGCCTTCCGCAGCGAGGACAAGTACTTCGCCTCCAGCGTCGGATCCAGCATCCAGCAGCTCAATCTGCAGTCCTACGGCATCGTCAACGCCACCGCGGTGGATATGGCGAAGGCGCTCTCCAAGACCCGCCGCTATCAGCCCACGCCGGTCACAGCCGGCTACGAATTCGTAGCCGTGATGAATCTGGTGGAAAACGCGCGCCGCGTGCGCGAAGAGGTGATCGAGCATCTCAAGGCGCCGCCGGTGACGCCCGGCAAGAAAGACCTCGTGCTGCTGCCCAGCCATCTCTGGCTGACCATCCACGAATCCATCGGCCACTCGACCGAGCTCGATCGCGCCCTGGGCTACGAGGCCAACTACGCGGGCACCAGCTTCCTCACCACCGACAAGCTTGGCAAAGAGCGCGTGGGCAGCGAGATGATCAACGTCTGGGGCGACCGCACCAGCGAGCGCGGCCTGGCCACCACCGGCTACGACGATGACGGCGTCAAAACCACCCGCTTCCCGATCATCGAGAAGGGCATCTTCACTCACTACCAAACCATCCGCGACCAGGCGGCCCTGATCGGTGAGAAGGAATCGCGCGGTTGCTGCTATGCCGACAGTTGGTCGAGCGTGCCCTTCCAGCGCATGCCCAACGTGTCGCTCCAGGCGGGCAAGCAGGGCGTCTCCCTGGACAACCTGATCGGCGACGTCGAGGACGGAATCCTCATCGACGGCGACGGCAGCTTCTCCATCGACCAGCAGCGCTACAACTTCCAGTTCGGCGGCGACGCCTTCTGGGAGATCAAGAACGGCAAGAAGGGCGCGATGCTCTCCCGCGTGGCGTACCAGGCGCGCACCACCGATTTCTGGCAGGCGTGCGACGCCATCGCCGGACCTGCCTACTGGCAACAGTTCGGCGCGCCCAACGACGGCAAGGGCGAGCCCACCCAGATCAACAGCGTGAGCCACGGGTGCAGCCCGGCGCGCTTCCGCCAGATCAACGTCATCCAGACCGATTGAGAGGCCTCATGCTGACCAGGGAGCAATGCCAGAAACTGACCGAAAAAGCGATCTCCTTCACGGATTTTCCCGAGTGCAGCGTTTCGCTCTCGACCACCGAGAGCGCCTTCATCCGGTTCGCGCTCAACGGCGTCACCACCAGCGGGTTCGTGGTGAACCAATCGCTCGGAATCCAGGTTTCCAAGGATAAGAAGGCCGGCAACACCAGCGTGGACGATTTCGACGAGAAGGCGATCCGCGAAGCCGTCAGGCGCGCCGAGCAGATCGCGCTGCTTTCGCCAGTCAATCCGGAGGACATTCCGCCGCTGCCGCCGCAGAAGTATCCCGCCATCGAGAACTTCGCCGATACCACGGCGCGCGCGCGCAATCCGGTGATGGCGCCGCACGTGGGTGCGGCAATCGAGGCCGCGAAATCGAAAGGCCTCGTGGCCGCGGGCTACTTCGAGCGCAGCGCCGGCCACTTCGCCACCGCCAACAAGGCCGGCAATTTCGGCTTCGGCCGCTATACCGACGCCTACCTCTCCAGTACGGTGCGCAACACCGCCGGCACCAGCTCGGGATGGGCGTCACTACCGGCGGTGCGCATCGAAGACATCTCCGGCGAAGCGATAGGGCGTGTCGCCGCGGAGAAGTGTCTGAAGTGGAAAGATCCGGTACGGCTGGATCCGGGCAAATATTCCGTGGTGCTGGAGCCGACCGCCGTCGGAGATCTGATCCCCCTGATGGCCTTCTCCATGCAGGCCCGCGCCGCCGAGGAAGGCCGCAGCTTCCTCAGCAGGAAGGGCGGCGGAACACTGCTGGGCGAGAAGATGTTTCCGGATTTCATTACGCTACGCAGCGATCCGTTCCACAAGCTCTATCCGGCGCTCCCCTGGGGAAACGGCGGGCTGCCGAACACCGCCCTGACGTGGATCGAAAACGGCGTCGTCAAGAATATGTTCTACGACCGCTACTGGGCCATGAAGGCCGGCAAAGAGCCGACCACGTTTCCCTCGAACCTGATCCTCGATGGCGGAACCAAGAGTCTCGATGAGCTGATCGCGTCCGTCGATCGCGGCCTGCTGGTCACGCGCTTCTGGTACATCCGCCCCGTAAATCCGCAGACCGTCCAGCTCACCGGCCTGACCCGCGACGGCTTGTTCCTGATCGAGGACGGCAAAGTCACCAAACCGGTGGTGAACTTCCGCTTCAACGAAAGCCCGGTGCGCCTGCTGCAGAACACCATCGCCATGGGCAAACCCGTACGCACCCGCGGAGGCGAGAGCGGGATGATTGCGCCTCCGCTCGTCGTGAAAGATTTCCCCTTCACCAGCATCAGCGACGCCGTTTGAGTGGCTACTTCTCTGTCTCCGCTTCGGCCGCCGCGGCGGCTTCCGGTCCGGCGGCCAGAGCCTCACGGACGATCTGCTCGGCTTCCACCACCTTCCCCCGCGGCACCCTGATCTCGAACCCGAGGTTGGGAAACTGGTTCTGGCGAGACAACAGCGACGGAATCCCGTTCGCGTCGAGCACGCCGCGAATGATGTCCGCTTCACTCTCGTTCGCTACGCTGCCTCCCGGCAAAACGACCATGTCCAGCGCGTGGGTATTCAACGCGATGTCCTGCTCGCGTTCGTCGCCAAATTGATCCGGATCTTGCGCCATGATTCCAGGTTATCGCAGAATGAGTCAGAGGAGCCCCAGCATGGCCCAAGACGATCGCGAAGTCGTACCGTCCAAAGATGATCAACTTATCAGCACACTCGCCTGGTTCCTGACCGGCGCCGCCATTGGTGTCGCGGCCGCCATCCTTTACGCGCCCAAGAGCGGCAAAGAGACGCGCCAGTACATTTCCGGGAAAGCCCAGGCCGGCCGCGAGGCTGTGGAGAACGCGGGCCAGGACATCGCCGAAGCCAGCCGCGACATGTTCGAACGCGGCCGCAAACTGGTGGAAGACGCCGCCGACCTCTTCGAGCGCGGCCGCAAACTGGTGAAGGGCTGATCTACCCGCGTGCCACCGGTCGCCAGCGCCGTTCTGGGCGATTTCGAAATCTCACTCATCCGTGATGCGTCCTACTGGTGGGACGGCGGAGCCTATTTCGGCGTGGTTCCCAAGACGCTTTGGAGCCGCAAGCTGCCCGCCGACGGTCTGAACCGGGTCCCGCTCGCCTTCAACTGCTATCTCATCCGCACGGGCGAGCACACCATCCTGATCGAGACCGCCGGCGGCGACAAAATGGACGCCCGGGCGCGCGAGCGCATGAAGCTGCCTCCCCAGGCCGAGCCGCTTCCCGTGGTGATTGCGCGCCACGGCATCGACCCCGAGTCGATCGACATCGTGATCAACTCGCACCTGCACTGGGACCATTGCGGCGGCAACACGATCCTGACGCCCGCCGGCCCCGTGCCGGCATTTCCGCGCGCCCGCTACTTTGCGCCGCGCGGCGAATGGGAGCGCGCTCACCAGCGCAGCGTGCGCGATGCCGTCAGCTACATCGACGCCAACTACGACCCGCTGGTCGAGAGCGGGCGGATGGTGCTGGTAGACGGCGGCGGCGCGGACATTGCACCCGGCGTGCGCATGCACCATGCTCCCGGCCACACGCGCCACATGATGGTGGTCACCGCCGAAAGCCGCGGCCAGACTTTCTGCTTCCTCTCCGACCTGGTGCCCAGCAGCGCGCACCTGCAGCCCACGTGGGTGATGGCCTTCGATCTCTACCCGCTCGAAACCATCGAGAGCCGCACGCGCTGGCTAAGGCGCGCGGTCGAAGAGAGCTGGCTTTGCGGATTCGGCCACGACCACGAGACGGCATTCGCGCACATTAAGGAAGACCCGAAAGTCCAGTTCGTCGCAGCCTGATTTGCGAGGGGCTGCACGGAATCTGTGCACCCCTGCGTGCGGAAGTACGCGTGCAGGAAAAAGGGCATTATGAGAATCGCGCAGGTAGCCCCCCTTATGGAGAGTGTCCCGCCTAAGCTATACGGAGGCACCGAACGTATCGTTTCTTACCTGACAGAGGAACTGTGCCGCCAAGGTCATGACGTGACACTATTTGCCAGCGGTGATTCCGTGACGCGCGCGAAACTCCGGCCGGTCTGCGCCCGCGCGTTGCGTCTCGAGGGCGAAAGAATCATGGACCCTCTGGCGCATCATCTGCGCATGGTGGAAATGGTTGCGCAGGCCGCGCAGGAATTCGACATTGTACATTTTCATATTGATTACCTCCATTTTCCCGTGACCCGGCTTCACCGCATTCCCGCGGTGACCACGCTCCACGGCCGGCTGGATATACCTGACCTGCCCCCGCTGTACCGCGATTTCCCGGATATGCACCTGGTGTCGATATCGGATGCCCAGCGCATTCCGCTGGCCCGGGCGAATTGGCTGGCCACGATCTATCACGGCCTGCCCGAAGACCTCTTCCAGGTGCGGGAGACGGGCGGCGACTATCTCGCCTTCCTCGGCCGCATATCGCCGGAGAAACGCGCGGACCGCGCCATTGAAATCGCCAAGCGTGTCGGCATGCCCCTCAAAATCGCCGCCAAGGTTGATCCCGCGGATAAGGAATACTTCGAGAGCACGATTCGCGAGCTCCTCGACCATCCGCTCGTGGAGTTCATCGGTGAAATCGGCGAGCGCGAGAAGCAGGACTTTCTTGGCAATGCGTCGGCCCTGCTCTTTCCCATCGATTGGCCCGAGCCTTTCGGACTGGTCGTGATCGAGGCGATGGCCTGCGGCACTCCCGTGATCGCCTATTCGATGGGATCGGCGCCGGAGATCATCGACGAGGGCGTAACCGGCTATCTGGTCTCCAGCCTGGAAGAAGCGGCCCGGGCCGTGGAACTCGCAGGCAAGCTCGACCGCAAAACCTGCCGCCGTGTATTCGAAGAGCGATTCAGCGTCCGGCGGATGGCCTCCGATTACCTCGACGTGTACCGGCGCGTCATCGGAATGCCGAATGCGATATCGGCGGATAAGCGGCGCGGCGACACACTAGAGTGGACTCAGCATGTCAACTGAGGACGAGGCCGCCGTTGCCGATATCATCGAAGTCGGCAATCAATTCTACATCCGGGCGCAGTCTTCGCTCGCCGATGATCGCAACCGCGTTCTCATGATCGGCGATACCTTCGCCGTCTTCGACCGCTACGGCGACATTCAGCCTGTCGGCCATGGGCAACAGGGCCTGTTTTTCCAGGAGACCCGTCACCTTTCCGCTCTCCAATTGCGCGTTGGCGGCCTGCGCCCGCTCCTGCTCGGCTCCATCATCCGCGACGATAACATCCTGTTCGGCATCGACATGACCAACTCGGAGCTCACGCTCCCGTCCGGCGAGCTGATTCTGCGCGGCGCCATGCACATCTACCGCACCAAGTTCCTCGCGGAAGGAACGTGCTTCGACCGGATTTCGGTCTGCAACTACGGGCAGAAGCCGGTACACACGGACATCTCCGTCACCTTCGGCGCGGACTTCGCGGACATCTTCGAAGTGCGCGGTCAAAAGCGCGAGCGCCGCGGATCCCTGTTGCCGGCGGAAATCGATCGATCGAAAGTGATGTTCGCCTATCAGGGACTGGACCGCGCCATACGGCGCACCTGGATCGAGTGCCCGCAATCCGTGTCGTTCGCGGGAAAATCGCAGGTCTCGGTGCCCGTGTCCCTGGAACCACGCCAGGAAATGACCCTCGATATCAGAATCGTGTGCGAGACCGACGGGGCGGCCCCCGCATCGGAGGACTACGATACTGCTCTTCGCCGGGTCTCGGGCAAACTCATCCAATCTCCCCTTGACGTGATCGACATCTACACGTCCAACGAGCAATTCAACGACTGGGTCAATCGCTCCCGGGCCGACCTGATGACGATGACCGTCGAGACGCCATTCGGCCCGTACCCCTACGCCGGTGTTCCGTGGTTCAGCACCGTCTTCGGCCGCGACGGCATCATTACGGCCTTCGAGGTGCTCTGGCTGGTCCCTTCTGTCGCCAAGGGCGTGCTCGCCTATCTCGCCGCGACGCAGGCCACGGAAAAGGACCCCGACCGCGATGCCGAACCGGGCAAAATTCTGCACGAAACTCGCAAGGGAGAGATGGCGCAGCTCCGCGAAGTGCCCTTCGGCCAATACTACGGCAGCATCGATGCCACACCCCTGTTCGTCTTTCTTGCCGCCGAATACTACCGGCGAACCGGCGATTGTGAGTTCCTGCGCCAGATCTGGCCCCATATCGAAGCTGCGCTCGCCTGGATCGACCGCTCCGGCGACCTCGATGGCGACGGCTTCGTCGAGTACTCCCGCCACTCCGAGTCCGGCCTCCTGCAACAGGGCTGGAAAGACTCCCAGGATTCCATCTTCCTGGCTGACGGCTCCATCGCCAAGGGTCCGATCGCGCTCTGCGAGGTGCAAGCCTATGTCTACGCCGCCAAGTCCCGCATCGCGGATGTCGCCGCCGATCTCGGCCACCAGGCCAAGTCACAGGAGTTGCGATCGCAAGCCGAAGAGCTGCGCAAGAAATTCGAAGGAGCCTTCTGGTCCGACGGGCTCTCCATGTATGCGATGGCACTCGACGGGGAGAAGCGTCAATGCCGGGTCCGCAGCTCCAATGCCGGACAATGTCTGTTCTCCGGCATTGCCGCACCCCACCAGAGCAGGCGCACGATTCAGTCCCTGCTGGACCCAGGTCTTTACTCCGGTTGGGGAATTCGCACCATCGCCGCCGGCGAATCGCGCTATAACCCCATGTCGTACCACAACGGATCGGTCTGGCCGCACGATAACGCGCTGATCGCATACGGTGTCGCCGATTCGCGCGATAAGGAATTGGCCCTGAGAGTCTTTACCGGCCTGCTGGATGTTTCGATTTTCGTCGAGCTGCATCGCCTGCCCGAGCTGATCTGCGGTTTCTCCCGCCGGCCGGGAAAGGGCCCCACGCTCTATCCGGTCGCCTGTTCGCCGCAAGCCTGGTCCGCCGGCGCCGTATTCCTGGCTCTCCAGGCATGTCTTGGCCTGTCGATATCGGCTAGAGAATCGCGCATTTACCTCCGCCACGCGGCGCTCCCGGAAGCCATGCCTGAAATTCGCATCCGCAACCTGAGAGTTGGGGACGCGTCCGTCGATCTGTTCTTCAGACGCTACCAGGATATCGTTGGAGTGCAGATTCTCCGCAGAAGCGGTGACCTTGAAATCGTCTCGTTCAAGTGACCCTCACGAGCCGGACTCCCGCCTCACCTTCTCCAGCACCTCCTTCGCCACCCGGGCGGTATTCGCGTGGATCGTGATCGTGTCCTCCACGCTTTGCGCATATCCGCCCGCCAGCACGATTGCCACCGGAATGTTGTGCGTGAGCGCGGTCCAGGTCACCAGGCGGTCCCTCTCCTCCAGCCCTTCGAAGGTCAGCATCAGTCCGCCGAGCTGATCTTCGCGGTACGGGTCGGCTCCCGCGACATAGACCAGCAGCTCCGGCTTGAACATTGCCAGGGATGCGCGATACCCGTTGCCAAGCCGGTGCAGGTACTCGGCGTCGTCGGTTCCATCGGCCAGGTGGATATCGAGGCTGGAGACCGGCTTCTCGCTCGGGTAGTTGTTGAACTGGTGGATGGAGAGGGTGAACACGCTTGCATCGTTGGCGAAGATGGCCGCGGTCCCGTTGCCGTGGTGCACGTCGCAATCGACCACCATCGCGCGCCGGATGCACCCGTCCTTCTGCATGCGCCGCACCGCGATGGCGATATCGTTGATGGCGCAGAAGCCTTCTCCGTGTCCGGGGAACGCATGGTGAAAGCCGCCGCCGATATTGAAACCGACACCGTCTTCAAGAGCGAGGCGCGCCGCCAGAATGGTGCCGCCGGCGGCCAGCCAGAACGCCTCGACCATTTCGCGCGAGTAGGGAATCTCCAGCCGGAGGATGTCGTGATAGCTCAGTGTCCCCGAACGCAACTTCGCGACCCACTCGGCGTCGTGGACGAGGCGCACGTCGTCGTCGGTGGCAGGTTGCGGCGTGACGAAGTCTTCGGGAGCGGCGAACCGCGTTCGCAGCAGGCGGTCGTGAAGCCAGCGGAATTTCTTCGAGGGGAAGACGTGGTCGCCGAGGTTGAGATCGTAGCGTTCGTGATAAACCAGCCGGTAAGGCAACATGGCCAGGGCCGCGTCAGTTCGATTCGGA